>JACQOU010000288.1 GCA_016207775.1 Deltaproteobacteria bacterium | reverse complement strand
GTGTTAGGAGACGATTAACCCTATGCTTCTTGTTTCTATTTTTCGGAAAGACTTTCGTTACACCCTACAACATAATCAAAGCGTTCTTTGACGGATACCATCGCCGGCAATTTTAGCAGGTTCTTCGAGCTGATTTCAGAGGTAAAAGGTTCTGATTTGAAGCCGAAGAAAGCACAATAGGGGTTCATACGTCACCTTCAGTCTTATTTGGAAACAGTTGGCCCGTTGGGTGTGAGGTTTCGATTGTGATAATTTCTGAAGTTGGTTTTAGTGAATTGGGATGTGGGTCCCAGTTCCTGCCGATTTTCGAGTTTAGGTGTGGATTAACAACGGATGCCATGCCGTAAGACTTGCCTTGGAAAAATATTTCGACACTTGATAGGTCTTCAGCGTGAAAACGCAGCTCGACCTGTCTGTCGATCAACCCGACCGGGGCCTCAAGAAGAGTTCCCATGAGTCTGACGGTCCTGTCTTTTTTTACGCGCCTAAATTCTATCTGCCTGAAATAATCCAAAAGATGATTGGGCGCTGGTCGCACACACTCTAGTCCCGCGCAGTAACGATTGTATGGGCTTTGTTTAGTCGTTCCGTGGATACGGTTATTATATTCATCAACCCATTCGCTAAAGTGGTGATTGAGGAGAGCCAGTTTGTCTGGGTTTTGAGTTTGGTTGCTGACAGCGATAAAATTATCTCGGACATACTTGAACCATCTCTCGATTTTGCCTCGGCCTTGAGGGATATAGGGCCTGGAGTGTTTGATTCCGATTCCAAGTTGGGCTGCCACTTGTTCTAAGTGCAAAGCCTTAAAACAGGAGCCGTTATCAATATAGAGTTTTTGGGGTAGTCCTCGTTTTAAAACGGCCTGACGCAAGCAGTCTAGGAAGTTCTCTCTCGTCTCATTCAAATAAAATTCAGCATGGACGATAAATCTGGAATGATCGTCGATAATGGCAATCAAATAACTTTTGCGAGACTTTCCATCGGCACGGACATAAGGCCCGTGCATCACGTCGCTTTGCCAAATTTCATTGGGGTGCAAGGCCTCGAAATGTCTCTTGTCGATAGCGTCTTCGTTCACTTTGGTGAGTTCTTCAGAGTGTAAATATCGATATAGCGTCGAGGAATTAATGCGTTCATCCGCGCCAATAAGCTTTTTGTGCCGAAGACAGGTGATTAAGGCCGGTACTTTTAAATCAGGCGATTCCTTTTTCAACTCCTTGATCGCAAGTCTCAACGAGCTTGAAAGAGATCGCGATAGGCCCTTGTCACTGCGCCTTTGCGGGTAGAGTCCCTCGATTCGATAGCCGGCCCTTTTGTAATCGCAGATCCACTTTTCCAAAGTCGAACGGCTAAGTCTACTCCTTGCTGAAAAGGGAACGTCATACTCCCTGGCAAGCTTGTCTTTTAAAAGCCTTTCCTTTTCCCCATAGTGAAGCCTTACCCCCGTCACGAATTCTGAAATCAGACCAAATCGAAAGGTCGCAATCTGCAATTTTTTGTCTTCGTCGTTCAATTCTTGCCTCCTGTTAGGTTTAAAAGACTTCTAACGAGGCCGAGGCATAAAAACCATGACAGAACCCGGTAGGGTGGATGACGATTTCAAAAAAATGAATCTCCCTTAAGTAAAAAATCGGATTTGCTTTGCAAAACAGAAGCTCAAAAACGAGAGCAAGTTATCCTGCTGCTCCATCTTGGCTAGATCAATAAATCGCAGCAGCCAATGCAGTCCCCGCTGCCTTGGAAAGCCAGGTGGCCAGAAACCCGTAAGTTTTGACCTGAGTACCTCGTACATTGTCAGTATCGCGCTTCGAATGCCCTTCCAATGCGTTTCGGGTCTCGTGGTTACGACCGTCGAGCAGTCAGGGCATCGGTATCTCTTTACATAGATGGCATCCGAAGCCTCGGCAAAGTACCGCATGACATACCCATGCCCCCACATGTTCCGCTGGCATTTATCGCATTGATGCTTCTCCCACTTGTGCGCTTTCCCTTTTTTTGATAACTCTTGGATTGTGATTTTGACGAACAGAATCATAGCTTGTTGAAGGGTCGGTGTTGTTGCACTGGCCCTTCTTTTTCCCCCTTCGGTAGTAAAATATTGGTACCCGGATTAGTTTCATAATCCTCGTCGGTACCCAATTTACTGCGAAAAGAAAAGGCGTTTCCTGTCTAAGCTAAAGTGAGAGTTCACATCCAAAGCACGAGAACAAGACCCCGCGATATCTGCGATTTTTGCGGAAGGCGACCGGAGTAAAGGACGAGAAAAAGATCAAGGACTTCACTCCCGAACAGTTCGAAAAGTTGTGGCGTGCCATTGAAAGATACGAAGGAAGTAAAGAAGGAAAAATTACCGAATTGTCAGCTGAGAAGCAGATCGATGCGGTCAAGAAGAATAAGAAGGGGACTATTATCGCCCATCATGTTGAGATTCTCGGCTGGCTCTCAAAACCTCAAGCCATTGAGCTGGCGAGGAAAGGTGAAATCGATGCTGTGGTAGCAACATCAAGATCTGGTAAGGAGTATCTTCGGACTAGGCCGGATTCAAGCGGTGATAACAATCTTGTTAATTTGGGGTGAAAGAAGTTAAAAGCCGGCTAGGTGAAATTTGCGTCGTTGTTTGTAGCTCCGCCAGGTACGCTGCAGAGTTGAGTGTCCCATCCAGACGCTAATATTCTCCAGCGATTGATTTTTTGACAGCATGAGATCGGTAAATCCCTTTCGACCACCATACAACGTTACGCCAGTTCCAAAATATTTCCCCATTGTTTTGGCGAGCGGGCGCTTGAAGTTGCCCGATTTGACAATGTTTAGAGCGAATTCCTGTTCGTCGAATAGAATGGCTATTGGTTTCCACCGATCTTCCTTTGGGATTCCGATTATCTTTGTTTGATAGACCCACAGGATCTTCTTTCCAGTTGGCAGAACTTCCAATCGCCAAAACTCCTTGTCATGCAGGGAGTCTATTTCTTTCGGCCGGAGGCCGAACCAGACGGAAAGAAAAATCCAATTAAAGTTCCTGAGGCTTGCCGTGCCTCCCATTTTCATAAGATCTATGGGTGAGATTGGCTTTGATCCTCCCGAAGCCCCCTCGGTTTTCTCAAAGTGTGCATCGAGGAGCCTTTGACGTTCATATCCTCGTGGAAGAGGGATTGGCAGAAATGGGCGAGCAAGCTTACGGGAGAAGAAGAAACCCCAGAGGTTTGCTATTTTGATTACTGCACCAATGTAGCGAATGCCAAGCCTGAGTTCAAAGAAGTAGTCATATATTTGGTTGGTAAAGTAAAACCATTCGGACGGATCGACCGCAACGGCGACGATCATTTTTTGAGCCGCATTCCAGAGAATGAATGCTCGAGTGGTGCTCCTTAGGCCCTGCTCAGTCTGACTGTCTCGCTTTCGAATAAATCGATTTTCGAATTCTGCGACAAATTCTGAGGGAAGAAATGCCTCATAGCGCTTGCGCGCTTCCCATTTCTTTATGTTCATCTGTCGAAGTCTTTCTTCTTGACCCCGCAGATAACGCTGTGCATTCAACTGCTTTGCTCTAGCTCTTGCCTCCGATAGGACCATAAGATGGTGAAAGCCCAGGGCTTGCCATCGTTCGTAAGGAATGTCCCACTCGCGCTTTGGATTGGGTCTGTGTGAGCCTTTTTGATCAGACAACCTGTAAGATACAAATTGGACCTTCCACTGAGGAGAAGTTTTTTTCGACGGTAAGTGGCGAATATAGTAGCCCATGTGAAACCCTCCCGGTCTGAGGTCTCATCGGCTGTTTTCGCCCGCATCCTAATTCGTCCACCACGTCCGATTCGGACGATGTTTTTCTTTGCAAATTATTGAAATGGTAAAAAGTCATGGCGGAGAGGAGAGGATTCGAACCTCCGGTAGGGTTTTACCCCTACAACGGTTTAGCAAACCGCCGCCTTCAACCAGCTCGGCCACCTCTCCGTTTGGTTGATTGAAAAGCTGCATCTTATTGGTTCTACCCATGAAATGCAAATTACCACTTTAAAGAACTATGGATCTCTGGGAAATAGGCAAGGGGTCCAACAACGTCTTTTAGTGCACATAGGTGGATTGGATCCCCCATGGATGATGGGTGAAAGTTGGCGATCGAAAACGAAATCGTAAAGATGAGCTTGGCGGATCTCCGCAGCGTGCTGCCAGAAAGAAAGTGCTTGTGGCCCCTAATAATCTTCTACAGTGATCAGCTCTTCATCTTCCCTAAGGCGATACACCAACGCTGTCTCGATCCGCTTTGGCTTGAAGGCCTTTTTAAGTTCATCGTAGACCACATCCGGATCAAACTGCTTGCAGGAGTAGCAATCAAACGTAAAGAAGGCTGAGTAGATTCTCCTCTCAATGCCACGAGGTTTTTTCTTCCCATCCTTCTGGCCTTTGGGAAAGGTGTGGATGCTCAGATGGCTAGTTGCTATGATTGCAACACCAGTCACCCCGATATCGCTGTGATCGGCTTTTGTTACCCGATAGACGACGGGGAGGCCCATTCGGTGCATCCCGATTTTGTCAGGTAACCTTTTTAAGAAGTCATAGACCAGATCACAGGACATGAGAGCTCTTTTGTTGCAATCAAAACCGGAACACATTAAATGAGGCCAACCTCGATAATCATCAGCCATATTGTCCCACCGGTTTCAAGTTCATTGCCATAATTAAATTGTGAACTATTTTTCCGCCCATGCAATAGAAAAACAGCAAAATAGCACCGTGGACAGTACTTTTTCAACAGCATTTAGCGTACTTTTTAAAATTTTTAGCAAGAAATTCTGTTCAAAAAACGATTTTGCAATTTCCTTACCTCTGTTTTTTGTCGACAAGGAAACTGGTCTGCACTTCTTGCAGCCATTGCGATCAACTGAAGGTCGATTGAAGTTTATAGCCGATGCAAGTGAAGAGAGGGACTTGTAATCAGATAGTAAGACTTTCTAGCTTTGAAATGGTCATGTGAATGACGGCGTCTACAGAACGTTGGGAAAGCTGCTGTTTTTTTACCGACAATAGGCAAAGCCTGAATAACCCTTGTTTCAGATTTTGCCCCGCGCTATAAGGTCCATTAGTGCTTCAACCAATCCGGGGGGAATGCTTGGAACACTCAATACGTTGGGTAAGGGCGGTTATTTTTCTATTTTTTGTTCTTCCTCACACTCAGACATATGCAACTGCCAACGACGAAGTCGAAGCTGCCATTCAACCGTACAGGCAATGTCTTCAGGCACGCGGTGCCCAGAAAATGCGTGCCGGGTTTTCCCATTACTATGAGTCGATGCCGATTTTATGGAAAAACGCATCGGATGATAGAGTGCGAGAATTCATCCTGCAAAGTTTACCTTATTTCCTTTTTAACGATGATTGTTTCCAAGGGGTTTTCTTTTTTGTTCTTGCCCAGAAGACTTATGACGAGCGGGTAAAACAGTATGCTTATGCTACCGTAAACCAGTTTCTCAAGGCCTCGAATACCTTTATTGAGGCCCGAGTCCCTGCTTATCAAAAAGATTATTCGGCAGAGAAGAGATTACGTACCTTCCTGTCCGATATCTTGTTTTCCTTGCCACCTGCCCATCTGAGCAATCGTGCATATCCGGACCTAATGGAAGTGGCCTCCGATTTCGTCATCGGGCTTCTTCGCTCCACCGGCCAATATGGGCTGGCGGTTGAGGCGCAAATGGAGGATTGGGCTGGACGTGGCTCATATTACTCCCAATATGAGCAGCTTGCTCGTACCTACCTGACAAAGACACGAGGGAGGCAAGAAACACAACTTTTGGTAGAACAAGTCAGGCGACGTGCTTTGCCCGATCTTGTGGTGTCGGATCTTCGGTACCTCAAAAGTTTGACTCAAGAGGTACGGCAATCCGCAAACGTTAATGCTGCGCACCTGCAAGCCGATATCCGTTCTATTTTTGATGTACAGTTCAGGCTGATTCGACTGAAAGAGGAGGCGGATAAGAAAGGGGTAACCATCCCTGAAGAAGTGGCTGACGAGTTTCGAAAAGAGATTTTGGAAGCCATGGAATTGAAACCAACAGAGCTGTGGAGGGAATTGTTTTTGAGGGTGAATGCTCTCTCACCCCCGCCGGCTTTCCGAACTGCGATCGATACCGCCTGCCAAGCTGATGACAACGATTTGTTCATGCCAACGCCTGTGGGGGGCCAAGATTCTCTGTCGGTGTATGAGGAAGCCAAAAAGCGTTTTGCTGAGAACCGTAAGATGCTGTTAAGCAAGGCGTGCCGAATGAATCTTCTGCTTGCAGCTGGGATAATCATATTTGAAAGAAGCGAAATCTTGCTTGCCCAAAGTGGAAGTCATCGATTGTATTCCCAAATCCCGTTCAAAGCGTTTTCCGTCTACAACGTGAGTGTGCCCTTTTCTTATGATAACCGCTCCGAGCTTCGGGAGGAGGAAATTGTTATTCTTGAACACAATCGTGAACGGCTCAGCGAAAGTTTGGAGCGCTTGGATCGAATTCAGTCTCTGGGCGAGCTCAATCACTATCTTGATACCTTGCTGTCTGAACTGGGGGAACCCTCAAGGAACTTGATTCCGAAGGCGAATTTAGTTTTAAACATTCCTCAAAACTTACAACAAGAGATCATTAAACAATTGGACGAAGCGGGCCGTTACGACCAACGCCCAAAGGTGAGTAAATGGATAGATGAGATAAAGCAGTTTTTGCTTAGGACTGGGGAAATTAATTTGTTGGCCCCGCCGGAAAGTGTTGAGCATCTCTTGTTAATTGGGCTTCTCCCCCCATCAACACGTTCGTATGTGATTCGGTTCATTCGATCCATGGCTGTCGGGAAAAACAATCTTCGGGCGCCATCCGTTGAAGAACGCAGTAAATTTTTGAGGTTTCCAAATCTTGCCGTTTTTGTTCCTAATGACCAGCTTGGAAGTTCTTTGTCTAATAGAACATCCAATAGAACATCCGATGAAGGGACGATCCTCATGAAACTGGAACACTCCATCGGAAGCCTTGCTTCTGCCTTTGTTCACGAAGCCTATCACGCGATAGATGTGGCCAGGCAGGAATTCTGGCCACAGCTCGACTGCGTGGGTGCCAAACTGAGAGCCTTGGAGGAACGTAATATTCAATTAATGAAAGAAGAGCTGGCCAGCATAACCGATATTGAGGAGTCCAAAAGGAGGAAAATGCAGTACCTGCTTTTTATGGGCTTGGGCTTAACACCGGGTCCGCTCTGCAAAGAGATCAACGTTCTTAAGCAGGAACATAAGCGATTGTCTGATCAGTCAAACTATGTCATGGAGAGAGGCGCCTACAATGCACAGTGGGTTTATGGTGAACAGTTAATTCAGCTTTCGAAAAGCTATGGTGAATTTTTGGCGAGCTTCGGGGGTCTTGCGGGTCAGAGTTATCCTGATCAGGGGATCAATCCATTGATATTGGATGATGACTTAATGTCCCGGTACGAGATTGAGCCGTCACATATTACGCAGGCTGAAAAAAAGCACGCAGCCATCTTCAAATTGACAAAAGGAAATTAGTTTACTGCTGGCGGACCGTTTTTCTCCAATATGGTTGGTGACCTTGCTTTCCCCGCAGCATTCATGTTATATAGCGCACTGCACCATCGAGTTTCCGGGGGGAAATTTGCAAATCGTGCGTTCGTTCACATACCGGCAGTCCAGGCCTATGTCCGTGTTTGGACTGAGCCTATTCCTTCTCACTTTTATGCACTCCACAACCTCAGTGGTAGCCGAGCAAATTTCGCTTGTTATCCCGATTGCCCGCGACCTTCCTTATGTGAAGGCCAGGCGGCTAATAGTCGAAGGGGAAAGGTTATCCGCCCTAAACACTATCCAGCAGGGACTCGATCAAGGAGAGGTTTTGGCATCAGATATTCAGTCTAATATTTATTTCAATCTGAGAAACAAGCTTCAAGATCTTTTGCTGAGCATGCCGGAAAACGATCTCAATCACTACGAAGAAATCACTGGAATCGTTGCAAAGAAATCCCTTCTCAACGCAGTTCACGACCGAAGCATTGACGCCATTACTGAAATTGCCCGTCGCTATCGATATACGGCTGCTGGTTCAGAGGCCATTCTCATTCAGGGTCATTATTACTGGGACCATTCACAGTGCGAATTGGCCATAAAGGCATTCAGGAGATATCTCGCGCACCCTTTCCGAACCGCTGGCGCTTCTGCTGAAGCGCTTTTTCGCCTTTCATACTGCGAGGCCAAGACTGGCAAGATTCAGCAATCTCACGAAAGTTGGGCCGAACTAGTTGCTCTTCTCGGAAAAAATTTGAAGCTCTTACCCGATGGTCGCAATCTTTCGAGCCTTAAATCTCGTATCGAAGCCGCGCAGTCCAACTCAATCAGCGGTCGCACCGCCACCAGCAAGTTTCACCGGGCAGTGCTTACACCACAGATACATGCTGAGCTGCTTGCCAAACTGAATAAAGGCGATATCTCTGGCCTTTCACTCAAAAAACTCAAAGTTGATCTTCCGGTGCTGGCGGGAAATCAAACGATTAATACCTGGAGAGCCAAAGCCAATCATTTCAGAATCCTTCCAGCCGCCTTTGAACCGCTGGTCACAGATGGGAAGCTTCTTTTCGCCGGCACTTCCACTCTCAATTCCTATGATCTTAGTACCCTGAGCCGGCAATGGAGTGTTGGAACCGAAAGTCTGCTTGAGCCAGTCTTCCTGGGCCACTACAGTGAAGGTGCCGAGGGCTGGTGGAATGCCAATATTGGATTTGGTTATTACCAATCGAGATATAAGGACCTTTTTAACATTACTAAGGGTTATGAAGTATTCGGCACTCCCACAGTGGATGGCTCAAACGCTTATCTTATAGAATATTTGCCAACAACGATGGACATAGAAGCCAATGATTCGGATGATGAGGACCCGACCGAGCTCCAAACGAGAAAAGTAATCAAGGTTCACACAAATCGCAGCCAACTCTCTGCATTTGATCTTCAAACGGGACAGAAAAAGTGGCACTTTAATTTTTTAGGCGAAAAAACATCTGGCAACGAACAAAGCAACACTATTTTTCTGGGCCCCCCGCTTGTGCTTGGCGGACGTCTGTATGCGCTTGCCGAGCAAGTCATCGAAGCCTCTGAAAATGGCAGTCAAGCTGCTCACCCCAGCCTCGAAACTCGACTCTATCTCTTATGCCTCAAAGACTCACCTCATTCTCCGAAGAAAGTGGAGCTGGAGTGGATGTCACCGCTTGCGGTTCATACGGCAGTCAATGTTCAGGAGCGACAGCCGATGGGTTTTATGTCCTACCAGGACGGCATTCTCTTTGTAGTCGTTGACGATGGGTTTGTTCTTGCGTTTGATCTTTTGGATCGCACCATCCAATGGGCCTCTCAGCACAATCATTCTGCTGTTACACTACCGGGAAGCAATATACCACGTTCTCAATTGCAGCATTGGCTGACAATCCCACAAATTAGAAATGGCAAGTTTGTTTTTGCCCCACCTGTTGATTCGATCGTGACCTATCGTGATTTTGCGACGGGAAAACCTCTATGGGAAGCCCAACGTGATGATGACCTGTATTTTGCAACCTATACTGACGATAAGGCCGTGTATGTCGGCAATACTCATGTTAGAGCCTTGTCACTTAAAGATGGTAGCCCTGCCTGGAAAACGGGTATCGCCTTTCCAGCCGGATTTGGTGTGAACATCGGCAAGTATTATTTTGTTCCCTTGAGAAACTCAACTATCGTCATCATAGACACTTCCAATGGCGCTACTTTGGGAAGTCTCGCCGTCCCTTGCGCATCGGATGGAGATGGAATGGGAAATATCCTACTTTACGACGACAAACTCATCATACAAAACCCGACAAGTCTTTCTATCTATTCCATGGTACATTGAGCCAGAAAATACGGATAACCGGAGAGGGGGGGATTCGAACCCCCGGTCCTCTTGCGAGAACAACGGTTTTCAAGACCGCCGCTTTCAACCGCTCAGCCACCTCTCCATTGCGTCCAGGTTGCTAAGAATCTAGCGGTTCTTGTTTCGGTTTGCCAAGCGTCAGCTTGGTTGGAATGAAACAGTGGTCTATGCTATCTTCTTGTAATGAATTTGTCTGCCGAAAATCTGCATTTCCCTTGGCCCATTCTTCGAGTGGTTCTGGAGGGGATGTCCATTCTGGATGTACCCAAACTGGAAATTTCGTCGATGGAAGAGGCCACAAATTTTATTCAGGCCTACGGGTTTGATCCTAATAATGCAGCCGATGTGGATCGGATTTGGCAGGCTTTCGACGAGGCAGTGCAATTTATCGAAAAAGCTCTCAATGACCCTCAGCGCGCCAGGGTTCCTGAGCACTTGCGTGACCGGAAAGCAGTGACGGATATTCGCAGGTTGCTGCTGCTCGCATCACAGTCAGACGTCCACCCCGATCAGGTGTGGGCTTGTGCCATTCTTCGGTTGATGCATGTGTTAATTCACCTCGCTCACGATCCGCGGCTAAAATATTTTGAGCAGGCCCAGAACCAAATACTGAGCCGCCTTGACCAATACCTCTATATTGATGAGGCAGATGGGGCTACCTATCTTGGGAACAAGGCGGAAGGTCAAGGCATTAAGCTTCTGTTTTTTAAAAAGAAAGACCGGAAAGATAGGGATCGGGAGATCATTAAGCTGCTCCACAAGGCTGAGGCGTTGGTAGAGGAAATCTATGATCGATTGGGCTTTCGGCTTGTTACGGAAACCAAATTCGATGCTGTTCGGGCAGTGCGCCTGCTTTTAGCCAAGAATATCATCAGTCTTCCTAATGTTCGGCCAGGCCGCTCACGAAACCGATTGATTGATTTGAAGCGGTTAGAGGCTGAGGCAAGCCGCTTGGAGAGTGCCGTTTCGTCACAAGGTGGCAAAAAAGAGGGGATGGACTCGAGCCGATTATTCAGAAGGCTTGAGCGTAGAATCGGCGTTCGCCGTATTGGAAGAAGTATTATGAATCCCCATTCAAGTGAGTACTACAGGGCGATTCAATTTACCTGCCGTGAGTTGGTCAGAGTTCATTCGCCGCAGTATCAGGTGTACGCCCGACTGAAAGCGCACCTGGAGGAAGTGCCGGGTGGATTGCAAGTCATGGGGGAGGTTTTCCCCTCTGTTCCCGGTCCTTATGATTATGTTTTCTTTCCCTATGAGATTCAGATAATGGACGTTAAATCCTATGCCGACAGTATTTTTGGAAAGAGTAATCATGAAGAATACCGTCGGAAGCAACTCGAGGCAGCGAGGGCACGAGTGTTTGCGGTGGGTTTATAGTTATAGTTGGCTACCGTGGCGTGAAGGTTCTATTCTCTCGATGGTATAATGATTCCTATGTCTGAGACGGCCCAGGAATCCAAACAATATTTTCTTGGCGTCAATGGAGAGCAGTCAGGCCCCCATTCCGAGCACGAAGTGCTTAGCAAGATCAGGACAAGGGAAATTACTTCAGAAAGTTATGTCTGGTATGAGGGTCTGGAAGATTGGCAGCCAATCGCTGAACTCTATCCCTTTGCAGATGCCTTTAAGAATTTAGACAAGCCTGCGCTTGTTCAAAACCAGACAAATGCTCCATCCAGCGAACCAATCCCGGACAACCGGTCATCCACAACGCCAAACGTAACATTGGTTGATTCGAGCGTTCAGGCTGATTGTGATGATTCAAAATTAGTTTCCACTTTCGCGACTGATGCCCAGTCCATGGCTCCAGTTTTTGAGGGAAATGAAGCCGTTTTTTCTTATGCAAACTCGGTACGCAATAAGCTTTTCATATTTTTGGGCGGTGGTGGGCTGATTCTTGCGCTGCTTGCTGGGGGATTTTACTTTTTCGCCAGTTCTTCGCCTACCGAAACCGCTATAGACCCGCATCCCCCAAAAACGAAGGGGCCAAGTGCGGAATCATTGAGGGAAATTCAATTTAGAAAGGCCCTCAGCGAGCTTACCATCAAACCGACAGAGTCCCTGCAAGTGTTGCTTGGGGTGTTTGAAACAAATCCAAACGATCCGATTGGAAAGCAGGCTCTTGATGCCATGGTTTCGTTTTATCGTCAGGTACGTAAACCGTCTGAAGCCGGTCGCCTGCTAATGAAGGCGGGGCAACCTGAAGAAGCGGTGAAACTTTTTATGGTTGATGATCCGCCAGCGTTTCAAGAAGCTGAAGCAGCTTATTTTGCTTCTTATCAAAAGGCATCCGAGCCAGGTGCCAAGCAGCAATACCTGGCAGAAAGTGTACGCTTACTACTGCAGCCCCTTGTGAATGAACGTCTAGCCATGGAAAGAATTGAGCAGCTCCAAAAAGAGTTCCCTCACATTCCTCATCCCTACCAGTACTATCTCAAGAGCGAACCGGAAAAGATTCAGGATCTCTTTAGCCGGTTTTCTTTTTTCTTCGTACAGAGTTTAATCAGTCATCTCGAATCAGAGTTTCCCCATCTTAATTTGAAGAGAAGGCCTGCGGTCGAAGTGAAACGAAGCAAACAGGGGAGGTACCGCATCGAAGGCTCCTACAAAGGGGAAGTTTCTTTAAAACAGGACAAGCTAAATAACATCCTATTGGTATTTTGGTATGTGGATGATCAATGGCATCTTGTGGACACTAATTTGACTGTTGAGCGCCAAAAGTGGTCAAAAAAGGAACGGGATAATCTGGCGGAAAGTCAATTTTCAGAAAAAGGGATGCTTAAATACCTCGAGCAACTTTTTCGGACACAGTTTCCTTCCACGCCACTTCACGAAAGGGTATCGGTTACCAGTTTGAAACCGAAAGAGATCGATTAGGCGATTTCTTAGAAAGTTACCGTCAATTCGTTGACAAGAGTTACTTAAAACTCTAAAATAATATTG
>JACQOU010000286.1 GCA_016207775.1 Deltaproteobacteria bacterium | reverse complement strand
GCTGCCACCCTGGCAGCCTCCGGTTTGTAACTTCACATTACGCAATAATAAATTTCAACTTTCATGAATCCTTTTATACTCAGTTGCCTGCAAAAAGGAAAGGAGCAGGGCGATGAAAACGTCAAGCCAAAGTTGAAAGATTGGCCTGGGTGAAACCCTCTGAAAAGGAAGGATGACCCTTTTCAGATGGACACTTCGCGGTTCTTCTTCGCTGGGGCGTCTCCATAAAACTTTTCAATGAAGGGTCTGAAAAGGTCGATGGGTACAGGGAATATTGTGGTCGAATTATTTTCTGACGCCACTTCGTGCAAGGTCTGTAAGAAGCGCAGTTGCAGGGCAGCGGGGTGACCGGACATTTTTTGGGCGGCTTCGACAAGTTTCTCA
The DNA here is from genome assembly GCA_016207775.1 of Deltaproteobacteria bacterium. Lineage (GTDB taxonomy): Bacteria > Bdellovibrionota > FAC87 > UBA2466 > UBA2466 > JACQOU01. Next base: position 5,584 of record JACQOU010000286.1, on the reverse strand, counting down.
GCAGCTTGAGCCTCTCCCTGTGCGATGATGACTTTTGCTCGCCGCTGTCTTTCAGCCTCTGCCTGCTGGGCCATCGCCCTTTGCATTTCTTTGGGTAAGTCCACTTGTTTGATTTCGACAGCCGTTACCTTAATTCCCCAAGGTTCTGTATGAAGATCCAGAATGGATTGGATCTTTTTATTGAGTTCTTCGCGCTCGCTCAAAACCTGGTCAAGCTCTGCAGAACCCAATACCGACCGCAGCGTCGTCTGTGCGTATTGGTAAGTGCTTTCCAAATAGCTTTCGACGTTTATCGTCGCTTTAATCGGGTCGACAACATGGAAGAGAATGACCGCATTCACCTTAATCGAGACGTTATCTTTTGTGACCACATCCTGCGGGGGAACATCGGTCGTAACCGTTCGCAGGCTTACTCGAACCAGCCGATCCACAACGGGGATTACATAAATCAGCCCCGGCCCTTTAGGTCCGATGACACGCCCGAGACGGAAAACGACGCCTCTTTCATACTCCTGGAGAATGCGCAAACCGGAAAAAACAATGACAAGCACGACAACCACTGCGAGCGTGGGACTGATAATGAGATCCATGAAAAGCTCCTTTCTAAGCTTGGACTACCAATAGCATGCCTCGAACTTCGACGACAACTACCTTATGCCCGACATCGAATAATTCGTTATTCTTGGAAACAGCCTTCCACAGGGCCCCATTCACAAACACCATGCCGCTGGAAGCGGTGACGGTTTCTTTGACTTCGGCGGGGGTGCCCACGAGTGCCTCCAGGCCCGATTGCAGTTTCAGGTTCCGACTTCTAAAAACAACCACGCTCAGTAGAAACGCAAAAGATGCGAGAACCGCTGCCGTCGGAAGAATGATTTTTAAGGAGATTTGAAATTCGGGTGCGTTGGTATCCATTAGAAACAAAGAACCCAGTACGAAGCAAACAATGCCCCCGATACCCAGGCTGCCAAAAGCGGGAACGAATAATTCTGCAATAATAAGAATAAATCCCAATAGGATCATGGCCAGCGCACCGTAATGGATGGGAAGAGTCTGAAAAGAAATGAGGCTTAAAACGATGCAGATACCGCCTATGACCGCGGGCAGTACAAGCCCTGGATGAGACAGTTCTATCCAAATACAAAGAGCTCCAAGCGATAGAATGAGGTAAGCGATGTTAGGATCGGAGAAAAAAGAGACCAACCGTTGCTTAATGCTCATGGGGGAGGGGACCTTTATCACTTCAGCTTGTGGCAACGCCGTTACCGTTGCTTTTGGAACCTTGAGTTTCCATCCGCGAAGCTTGCTGGTTAAATCCGCCATATCCTCCGCGATTAAATCGACCACCCCCTGCTTAAGCGCCTCTTCCGCAATTAATGAAGTGCTTTTTCGAACCATCTGGGCGGCTACTTCAGTATTTCTTCCCTTGGCCTTTGCAAGGCTTTCAGCAAATGCAGCCGTATCATTGGTGATCTTATCTTCCATCGTTTTTTCGAGTTTTTCGGAGCCAGGGGCAACCGGGTGGGCGGCTCCGATATTGGTTCCAGGGGCCATGGCAGCCACATCGGCAGCTAATGTGATGAGCGCTCCCGCGGAACCCGCGTGCGCCCCTTTGGGCGAAATAAACACGACGATTGGAATGGACGAATTCAACATTTTTTGAACAATTGTCCGAGTGGAATTGAGAAGACCGCCGGGGGTGTCCATCTCGATAATGAGATAGGGTGCTTTAGAGCGCTCGGCCGCATCCACTTGGGTGACCACATAATCAGCTGTCCCAGGGTTAACGGTGTCCGAAAGAGTCAGGATGGGCACTTGCGAAGCACTCAAGGAGCGCGCGAACAGAATACTGATTAAGAATAGTCTTTTCATAAATTCACCCAAGCTTTGCTTTAACCTGTTTCATATCTTCCCAAACAATCTTCTTGGCTGCTGGGTTACGCAGTAAATACGCCGGATGGTAGGTGGGCATCACCGAACGGCTGGGATCCCAACTGAGCGGGTGAAAACGACCACGCAGTGAAGAGATGGGCCCACTATGACCCGTCAGCGTATTGGCCGCGTATAGACCGAGGGCAACAATCCAAGTGGGTTGGATTATCTCGATTTGCTTACGCAAGAACGGTAAGCAATTGTCGATCTCATCAGGCAAAGGCGCGCGATTTTTGGGTGGGCGGCACTTCACGACGTTTGCTATGTAGACTTCGCCTCTTTGCAGTTTCATCGCTTCAATGATCTTTGTGAGCAGTTGACCGGCGCGCCCAACGAAAGGCTCACCCCGAGCATCCTCATCGGCACCCGGGCCTTCTCCCACAAACATGAGCTTTGCCTGGGGATTACCTGTTCCAAACACAATGTTGTGGCGTCCCTCACACAATCGACAACGCCGACAGTCCCCCAGCCAGCTCTGGACGTCCTCTAGCGTTCGGACCTGTCGTTGTGGATCGGTTGGGCGTGTTTTTTTGCGACTGGTTCGTTGGGGACGTTGCCCAGGTCCCGCAAGATCTTCCACTCCGGCTTCTTTCCATAGTTGAAAATATTCGTTCACGAGAAACTGTTCCTGTTCAGTTAGTTCCGCCATTTTTCTTGTACCCCAGGATAGCTATCTTATAATAATGAGTTAGTTATTGTAGGCAATAAATACATGCTTATACAAGCACCCTTAATACTATTCGCCCTATTCTTGTGGCCCAGCGATGCGGATGCTTGGGCGCCGGCGACCCATTTGTATTTTGCAAGGGAGCTGTTCCAGTTCAGTCATCTTTTGCCCGTCTCGATACGAATGCTGATTACCCAGTTTAGGCCCGACTACTTGTATGGGTGCATTGCAGCGGACATCACCCTTGGTAAGGCTTTCGTGGATTACATTTACAACTGCCATAATTTTGATGTGGGCCTTAGCCTTTTGGGACATGCGCGGCACGACGCCGAAAAAGCGTTTGTCTATGGTTATCTTTCACATTTAGCGGCGGATACTGTTTCTCATAATTACTTTATCCCTTATCAAAACGTAGAGCATTTTGATGATGGTCGTTTCAAGCATGCCTATTGGGAAGTGAGATTGGATACGTATTTTGGAGATCGAGTATGGCACGAAGTGGAAGAGATTATGAGAAATCCACGGACCCATGCCCATGACAGACTCATGGATAGCGCGCTGCGCGATACGATATTCTCCTTTCGTACGAACAGAATTTTTTTTAGCAGTATGTTGGCCATTCAAAGATTCAAAAAATGGCAGGCAATCATAAAAAATGTGAATCGTTTCTCGATGCGTCAATTCCATTCTCATCACCTAGCTGAGTACAACAAACTGGCCCTGAGTGGGATCATTCGCTTCCTCAGTGAGGGAAAAAAGTCCCGGGTTTATTTGGTTGATCCGACGGGAGCCAAGGTGATGGAGGAGGCAGCGACCGTTCGAAAGATGCTTAAGGAAATGAAAAGAGCCGGCCACTTAACAGAGCAAGTGCATCAGGAAGAATGTCAGCGTTTTCGAAGCCACGTACGCAAGTTGTACTTTGAAGACTATCCCATTGAAGATAAGAGTTTCCACCCCAGTATTCACATGAAGCTTTAACGCCATTAGATGTGTTAAAATAGCATCTGCTGTTTGCCGATACGTCTTTTAATAAGCACACATACTTTTGGGAGGGGCCATGGTTAAGAAAGTTCTGCTTGTCAGCCTTGTTATTTGCAGCATGTTTTTGATGAGCTGCGGAAGTTCTTCTTCCAGCAGTTCCAGCACCAGTGCATGGAGTTTTACAGGTCCCACTCTTGCCGTCACCTCTCCGACTGCCTCCAGTAGCAGCACGGCATCTATGTGGCTTCGAAGCAAGCAAGTGCTTTTTGGGGCGATGAAGCTCACCGGACTTTCTTACCTGTTGAAAAAAATTGGCTTGGCCTCGGAAGAGAGCCTTCGCGCAGCGGATGAACCGACTACTTCAGCTCCCACGGAAATCAAGCCGTACAGTGAGATGAAGCAAGAATCGATTGAAAACAAAACGGCAAGTCCTGATGCCGTTGCAGCAAAAATCACCAATTTAATCAGCAAGACGAACTACTCGGCGCCCTGTTTCGGCCCGGGATGGGTGGATAACGCCACCGGAGGCAGCGTTAGCCGGCCCACTGGAGATTTGGGTATGGTCTATGCCAACATGAGCAATACGGATGATACGGCTTGTGCAGCCGCTCAGCTGAATGCTCTGATTGCGGGTACTCCGCAGTTTGCTCAAAAACTGTTGCTGTTACAGGATGCCTTGATCGCAGCAGAGAATTCAAAAGGAAAGGCATTGCCCGATGCGGGTGGAAGTTTAGATGCTTCGGGAGATTTACCCACCTTTAATGGTTTTACTATCGATGAGGCTAAGGTGGAAAGGCTTGCTGACAGGGCGGATGGGAAGAAAGTGTATAAGACAACGTTTCGTCTTACCGCGAATGCGAAGACCGGTAGCGTGATTATTTACCATACGCCGCTCACCGACGATAACGCTTCCTTTGAGGGTTTGTTGCAGGCAGTGCTTCCGCATACGGCTTCTCAGAACGGGTCGGGGACTCACCGTGGGATATCGATGGTTTACAAAAAAGAGCCTCCAACACTGACGGTGGCTTTGGATGTCGCAGCCAACCGGGAAACGGATAGTACGGACTTCTTTGGAACAAATGGCAGAATTGCTTTCACCAAAGCAGCTTTTGGAGAAGATGGCCATCGGTTTATTTGGCAGGTTAACGAAACGACCAATGCTCAAGTGATGCATTATGCCTGGCAGGCAGGACAACAAGATAATTCCATCCGTGCTTTTGCTGTCCAAGTGGATGCAGGTACAGTAGGCGCTCAAACTGGGAAAGCCTATTTTGGATTTGGAGTCGATATCGCGGCATTAACCGATAGTACGTCCACAATCTGGCCGAGCAAAATGTTCTGCCATTGGCTCGGCTATGTAAATTCCAATCCCGTTCCGAGTCTGCGCACCGACAATAGCATTGCTAAAGTTCAAAAGCAGACATTCAGCCAGACCGGGGGGAAATTCAAGGTGGCCACCTCGACCATCACGTTTGCACCCACGAACAATTGCAACACAGGCGGCGCATGGACAGTCAGTTCAGCAACCCAGGCCTTCCTCAATAGTCCCAGAACCGCCACAACAAACGACCTGGTGTCGCCCGGAACCGATATTTCGGCTGTAACGGTGCCCACGTACAGTATCAACTAACGTTGTCATTGCGAGGGCCGAAGGGGCAGAAGCAATCTCGTTGGATTGATTCATAAGTAGACCCACCAAGCTGCGCAGTGGTGTAATCATGCAGCAATGGCCTCGGTTTTGTATTGTTTGAGAAGCGTAAAGAAAGTTTTGAGATTCGACTCTAGGCCACCATAAGCCCTGCGCCTCGGAGAGTTTTTGCGTTAAATACATTGCAGCGTAAGAAGCCGTGCCCAAGATTAGCAAGTCTCAGGCGTGGCACCTGGGGGATTATTTAACGCAATTCTATTGTCGTGATGAGCCTGGTGATGTTGGAAACATGCAAGGCGCAAATTGTCAGCGGTATTTGTTCCGCCTTTTGCAACTTCTTTAATGTGATGCAGGTG
>JACQOU010000306.1 GCA_016207775.1 Deltaproteobacteria bacterium | reverse complement strand
CCGTACAGCGTTGCGGCCACATGCTTGCACATTTCCGCCCAATCGGGACAAGAACATTTAAGCGATATTTGTTTGGGGGCCGGAAACAATCCCGCCTGTGGATCAGTCATTATTTTCATTATATTAGTTGAAAGTTTGCCTTGAAGGAGTTCTACGAGGGAGGCAATTTGTCCCGAACACTGTTTGACGAGTGAGTTCCACCGGGCTGGCTCAATGGGGCGAATAGTGATTTCGACCTCATAGAGAGAAGATCCCTGCACTAATGCACTTATTTTGCCGTTAGAGATCTGTAAATCGATGACCGAACCGTTGCGGACATAAGTACGTCCTCTGGGCAGGCGGTTGGAATAGTCGCTGTAGGATTCCAGATTCTTACACCATGCTTTTCCCCAAAATGTTGCCGTTATTGCGTGACCGTTTATTTCAACCGGTTCAATGGATTTCCCTTTTTTTCTAAGGCGTGCAATCTTGGCCTGTGCTCGGGCTCGCTTTTCGGCAACGGGAACGTACGGCGGCCACCCGCCATAATAATAGTCGTAACGATAACGCACCCTATTCCCCCAGAGTCTCTTTGACAGCGCGCTAACTTTCATCAAGCGCCTGGTTTAAGTCAAGAGAAACAAGCTCCATGAGTTCCTCGTTGCTCATTTCCGTAATGAGCTTCTCACTGCCGTCTTCCAAAATTTCGCGTGCCATCCCTTGTTTGGACTCCATAAGCTTATCGATCTTGTCCTCGACGGTCCCACGGCATACGAACTTGTGTACCAGGACGTTTTTCTTTTGCCCAATACGGAAGGCACGATCGGTAGCCTGATTTTCCACGGCTGGGTTCCACCACCGGTCGAAGTGTATCACGTGACTTGCCTGAGTGAGATTAAGGCCGGTCCCACCCGCCTTCAGAGATAAAATGAAAAACGGGGGACCGAGCTCGTCTTGGAAAAGGTCAACCATTTCCTTTCTTTTTTTCACCGCGACGTTGCCATGCAAAACAAGCCCCGGTCTGTTGAACACGGTTTGGAGAAATCCAGCCAGTGGACCAGTGATTTCTCTGAACTGGGTAAATACAAGCACTTTTTCCTGCTTTGCAGAAATTTCCTCGCAGATTTCTCTGAGCCGAACAAACTTTCCGCTATGGGTCGGCTCATAGTTACCATCACCAAGCCAATGTGACGGATGGTTGCAAATCTGTTTAAAGCGCATAAGAAAGGAGAGGATAATACCTCGTCTCTTAATGCCATCAACGCTTTTTATTTCCTTGGCCATCGTGCCGACTGCCTGCGCATACAGGGCGGCCTGAAGCTTTGAAAGCAAGCAGTAGGAGCGCATCTCAGTTTTATCCGGTAGGTCGGCGATCACCGCCTTATCCGTCTTGAGCCGTCTCAAAATATATGGGCGAATCAGCTGCCGGAGTGGTCCATAGGCGTTATCACCCGAAGAAAGAAGCTTCTTACTGAATCCCGAAAAAGCTTTGGCGGATCCCAAAAGCCCAGGGGAAAGAAAATCAAAAAGAGACCAGAGATCAGATAAGCGGTTTTCGATCGGCGTGCCGGTAAGCGCAAACCGAGCTTGGCTTTTGAGTCCCTTCACCGCACGCGTTTGTTTTGTACCGGGATTTTTTATCGCTTGAGCCTCATCGAGGACAACAGCTTTCCATTGGATTTCTGTGAACCAAGAAATCCGCAATAATGTGCCATAAGTGGTGAGCACAACATCTTTGTTCCGTATCAAATCCTGCCGTCCTTCCCTCAATTGGGAGGCTGATACCGCGGATGGATGGGCGATAGAAACATCAAGACTTGGTGCGAACCGCTCTATCTCGGATTTCCAGTTAGCTATGAGGGACGCAGGAACTACCAGTAAACTTGGCTCAACTGGCTGTGCCTGGTCATTTTTTAGGATGAGAAGAAGCGCGATTATCTGAACTGTTTTACCCAGGCCCATGTCGTCCGCGAGGCAAGCGCCAAGGCGTAACTGGCTCAAAAACCATAGCCACTTCACACCGATTTCCTGGTATGGGCGAAGTTCAGTTTTGAGTGCTTTCCCGAGATTTAAGTTCGCAAGTTTCTCTGGATTTCTTAAACCATTCAGAATTTCGCCAAGCCATTTGCCTGCTTCGATGCGTGACCATACTGTCGCGTCAGCCGGTGGCGCTAACCTTCCATCAACGAATGAGCCCGAAAGAAGCCTCATGCCTTCAATAAAAGAAAGCCCAGTCTCTCCGGCAGCCCGCTTAACCATTTGCCAGTGTTCGAGCACTTCTTTAAGTTTATTTGCGTCAAGCTCAACCCACCGCCCCCTGATTAAGTGAAGGCCGTCCGTGGCTGATAGCAGCTGTGCGCACTCATCCGCGGATAAAGGTTCGCCTTCCAGTGTGAGACTGACTGAAAAATCCAACATAGCGTCTATTCCCAGCGCCGATGATTTGGAGTTTCCCACATTAACAGACACTTGAGGTCGAACTGGCTGCTTGGCTTTCCACCAGTCAGGGACTCGTACCATAATTCCGCTTGTTTCAAAAACCGGGATATCTTTTAGAAAGAGATAAGCTTCGGAGGGAGTCCATGCCAGCGGATGATATATGTCTCCGGACTCGACGAGCTTCTTTAAAAAAGAGCTTTGCTCTGTCGCTCTTTGAAGGGGCATAAGAAGATTCAAGAGTGTTGAACGATCTTTAGTTTGACCATATTGCTCCAGCGCCTTTCCGAGCGGCAGATGTTGGGCTTTTGCGTTTGCCGAAAGCCTCGTCGTATAGGTTGCAAGAAAAGCAAAGGGTGCCTCAGGGTCTGATTTATTTTCCGCAAGGTGCAGACACGCTCGTCCTACGACATGCCAGCGAGGATAATAGGTTTCGATACATTTTCTGATCCCAGCGCCTACTTGCTGTGCTTGGTGACGGAAGGCCAGGGTCATTTCTTCCCAAAGAGAAGTCAGTACGGCAGCCGATAGGTATTCGGCCCCGTTCATGAAAGGTGGAGCAAGCGCCACTGCTTGAAATTCGTCGACGGGTGCGACTACTTGAAATCCAGAGGTGCCGTCATCCGGCAATGAGCAAATCCTTGAGAGGAAAAGGCATGCCAAGTTTCTCCAGTACGAAAAGACTGGATCAGAAACGGCTTCTTGGCGTGCCAGCCAAAGCAAACCATATCCGGATCCTTTTTCGAATGCTTCCTGAAGAGGGGTTTTGTCTTTGTGAGCAATGTCTCCACTAAGAGCATGGAGCTTTCCGTGGGGTGATAAAGCTATTGAAATAGGCGACACAGTATTCATAACAATTGGGTTATTGGTTTGCTTGGTTATTACCATCTACGTTGGGGTGATAGCAAGCCTCACAAAGGTAGAACTGGCCGGGACGTTCATATTTAATGGTCAATAGGATCTATATTATGGTCTACAATGCACTATAAATATAATAAAGGCCTTGCCATAATAATAAAATTAGCACATAATGGACTATATTTAGGTATAAAATGCACACTAAATATAATCAATTAGCCAAGACATTGGGACCGCTGGCTGCACAGTTAGTCCTCACCCTCTATGAGCGCCAGCGCCCGGTTTTTCATTCAAAGGAAGCTGAGCGAATACTAGGCGATCGGGAGAGGGCCAAGCGCATTGTTTCTGGACTTGTCAGACGTGGGATTGCAACCCGACTTAAACCAGGCATATTCCGCCTTGTTCCCTTTGAGCTCGGTTTTGAGCGTGAGTATCTGGGGAACGCCTATGTCGTAGCACGGGAAATTGCATTGCGCGGGCACATACGCAGGCGAGCAGCTAAGGCACTGCAAGATTACTATTTATCGCATGGATCGGCATTTGATCTTCATCAGATGGTCACTCAGCCTCAGCTTGTTGTTTATGTAAGTTCCCCGCGCCTTATTCGCCCCGGCACAATTCAGGGAACTGAATTCCGATTCATCCGTTGCAAGCCGTCACATCTTTTCGGAATTACGGAGAAGTGGGTGGATAAAACGGAAAAGGTCCGAGTGAGTGATTTGGAGCGCACTCTGCTTGATGGCTTGAAACAGCCCGAGTATTGCGGCGGGATTACCGAGGTTGCCAAGGCACTGTCGATAAAGCACGATTTGCTCAATGCTCATCGACTTGTTGAATATGCGCTAAAACTAGAGATTGGAGCCGTAATTCGAAGGCTTGGTTACCTGATGGAATTGTATCGCATAGGTTCGTCCGAATTGCTGGCGCGACTTCAATCTGAGTTAAGTGCAACTTACCATCTGCTTGACCCTGGAATTTCCAGCGATGGAAAGTACCATGCAAGATGGAGACTCAGGCTCAATATATCGGAGGCGGAGCTTCTAGCCGTGGGAGCCAGTTAAAAAATGATTCCTCAAAGCCAATTATCCAAACTTTCCAACCGCCTCCTGAAGGAGCTTGGCGGAAGGCGCATTCCGGAGCAGACACTGGAGCGTGACTACTGCATTGCCTGGTTTCTGGTCGGGCTATCGAAAGTACCGCTGCGGGAAAAAATTGCTTTCAAGGGCGGAACGGCGCTCAAACGATGTCATTTTGAAAATTATCGATTCTCAGAAGATCTTGATTTCACTCTTCTGGAGTCACTTTCATCGTTTGATGAGCTGAAAGAGGCTCTCGCTCCGATTTATGACATCGTAAAACAGGAATCAAACGTTACCTTTAGCTTTTCCCGTAGCGATTCCCAGCCCCATCAGAACACGCATACTTTCTATCTTGCCTACGAAGGCCCTCTGCCAGCAACGGCTATGGCCAAGGAAATTAAAGTGGATGTGACCATCAAAGAATCTCTCGTTGAAAACCCCACCTCTTGCGCAGTGCTTAGAAGTTATCCGGAATTCAGCGACCTTCCTTTGAATGCTCACGTTCGCACATACCCGCTTGCTGAAATTGCGATGGAAAAAACTGTGGCACTACTGGATCGGGCGAGAACTGAGCCCCGTGACCTCTACGATCTCTGGTTTTTGTTGGAGCAGGGTTCTGTGGATCTTGACAGTTGTTTTCACGGAATCGAGCTGAAACTTCAACACCGGGGAAAAAGGCTTCCTGATGTTAGGGGTGAGTTTGAAAATAAAGAGACGCGCTTAAGAAAGACCTGGGTAACCAGGCTGTCGTCACAGATGAATAGCCTTCCCGAATTTGATGGCGTGTATCGAGCGGTGAAACGACATCTCCGCCAATCAAAAATCACAGCGGCCGCGAGGAAGCGTTAGTAAACGATCCCTCGCCGTATTGATTCATAAGTAGACCGCACCAAGCTGCGTAGTGTTGTAATCATGCGGCAATGGCCTCTATTTTGGATTGTTTAAGAAGGGTGAAAAAGATTTTGAGATTTGATTCCAATGCACGCTCTAACTTGAATGGGTCT
>JACQOU010000307.1 GCA_016207775.1 Deltaproteobacteria bacterium | reverse complement strand
CCTTTTCTCTTTGCCTTTTAAACTCGCTGTGTTTCGCAGGTGGGGAATTTAAAGCTCTCGGCAACAGCATTCAAGAGCTCAATAAAGCCATGGAAACAGCAGCCATGAACCCCATGGATGATTGGAGAAGAGCAGCCGTTAAGAAAGCTTACTTAAAAGTGCCCTCGGCAGTTTCGGGAATGGCTCAAGTTTATTTTTCGGGCCAACTCGGGGACCGGCACTTTCCAATGATGCAAGGAATCTTGGGTAACATGGTGGATCTGGAAGCGCCTGAAAAATATTATCAGTACACCCGAAAACCGGGCGCAGAAATCGAGTTTGAAAGGAGCGGATCTGGAACCGGAGAAACGGGTAGCTCACACCAGGGTTTTAGATTTAATAATGAAAAGGGTTCCACCAGTTCTAATAATAGTGCCAATAAACAACTGCCCAATGCAGTTTCCAAAGGGAACGTCGTTCTTCAGAACGAACACATCCTTGATGATGCATCCGTTTCAAGCATTCCCTCTTTGCGCGAAGAAGTTTCTTCCGTCCCGTCATCGCAACCCATGCAAACGAGCGCTGAGCAAGCACAGGAATTAAAAACTCTCCCCCAGCCCTCTAATGAAGCGGGGCAATGGCTGGGCAAGACTCAAAACACGAGCCCCGACGCATTCGAGACAGAGGTGGCAAGAGATCTCGCTGATATCGAATCTTCACAAAGCAGTTCTTACACAAACGATCACTCCCCTCTGAGTGAGGATTTCTTTAAAAAGCTGCAGCAGGGTGACCCAAACAACAGAAAAAAGAATAAAAACCTAAAAAAAAGCGGTAAGCGCAGCGACTTGTGGCAAAAAGTATGGCGATTCGTTAAGAACACTATTCTCATACCGGATGCATATGCTGAACCTGAAGGACGTGAGGAGGGACAAGGGTCCGGGCAAATTTTGAGTGCACTTTCCACTATGTTAATGGCTGCCGCGATGGCCGGTGCTCAGGTTGGAGTGGCCGCAATCAATGCAGACGCTCAAAAGTACGGTGACCGATTGGCTGCCGAAGCTCAGGCGCAGGCTACGGAAGCCCAACTCGCGAGTAACCTAAAGAGCTTGGAAACTCAGAAAGAATTGACCCAGCAAAGTCTTGCCGCCAATCGAGAAAATGCTGAAAGAGCTCGTCAGTCGAATGAAAATATTCATCGGCAAGAGATTGCTTACATGACTCAAAAGAATAGCAGTGACTTATCAATGATGATGCTGCAAATGCAGCAAACCGCGCAACAGCAACAAAATCTTATTGCGCTCACTCGAGAAACTGAGCGAGCCAAGACCGAAGTCGCATTAAAAACAGCCGAAGCGCAGGCCAACGCCACGCTAGCGCAAGCTGGAATTAAGGTGGGATTACCCGCTGCCAATTCGGGAACTTCTATTCCGACTGGATCTTTAGCCGTAAAGCAAATTGGTCAAAATTATTCATCTTCTTCCGCTCCCGCGCGATCGGGTTCCGTCCCCGCATCGCAAATGCCTGGTTCGCCCGTAACGGTTGCCAGCACAGCAGCACCAGGAGCACCAGCAGCACCCACGGGGGGGAGTACACCTGTTCCCGCTTCGGGTCGAGCCGCCTTAATGGATCCGCATAAACATTTGCTGGCTTTTGCCCTGGAGCCTTCCGCTCCGTCCATCGGCTCTTCTGACAGCGCAAAATTCGGCTTTGCGAGCAGCAATTCGGTATCGGTAGCTCGCTCGCAAGCTACTCAACCCACATCAATGATTCAAAGCCCGATGTCTCAGGTTGGTCGTGCACTTTTTAAAGCCCTAATGCAGAACTGCGAGGCGAGTGGCTCTGAAGAGAATCGGCGATGTGTTGTCCAGCCTCAAGCACCGAAAACTGATCTTGAAAGATTTCGCAAAGATTTGGATTTGGCAGCCAGAACCAACTCACAAAGCTATGCGGAAAGTCTTGCTACCAGATACATCACACCGCCCAGAAAGCCATACTCGGAGCAGCACGCACGAACTCTTTTACCGACAAATAACGCCCAGGTTAGAGGACACGAGCATACACAACATTAGTCGGGGGGTGGTCAGCAAGTTCTGACCATGGGCGTCCAGATAGAGTGCCCACTTCCCAAAAGGAAGTGGGCATTTTTTTTAATCCCACAGAGGACGAATCCTGAACAAACAATGCGTCGCCCCCAATCGGTTTGCATGCCAATACGCCCGTCGTATCACTTCAGCACCGAAATCTTCCAGTACAAACGAATCACTTTTCTTTCGGCAGGTCACTTCCATCCGGTTCATATCGTAAGCATCATAATAGCCGTAAGACGACCCTTGGATGGGTGAGCCCGTAGGACCCAGCTGGTGGTCCACCACAATACAATGAAATCTGGGATCTTGTTTGCCCCAGGACAGATACCACTGACCTGAACGGGTAAATTTACCGCAGTAATAATTATAAAACCCACCTAAATCATTGGATGACAGGTCGGACTCACGAGCACGTTGCTGAGAATCCAACTCGGCCACTGGACGATTGGCCCCGTAGCCCTTTGCGAACACTTGCCTGCTCCATGAGGAATCGTTCTCCAACGCCGCTGCATTCAAGAAAGGAAGGGAAACAAACAAACTTAGGACAATAAATTTCATCATGAAACCCCCTTAATGATGATAATCGACGATTCTAGAGGACTTTATCCGCGATTAAAGTGGGAGTGCGTTATCTTTTGGTAGATCGCTCTATACTGCCGAATCCAGGCATCCTCAAGACCCATACGTTTTGGAATTTACCGGATCACCTCAAAACAAATCAATAATGGCATTGCAGTTGCATCTCAGTTCAGCAGGCCTTTTTAGGCTACGGTGTTTGCCGTTGGAATACGCATATTTGACGGATATGACGACAATTCCCGTCAAGATATCGGATTGGATGGTTCGATTCCATTATGTACATATTTTGCCCTAAGAGCACAGTTCTCATTATTTCGATGAAGCCACACGCTTTACACAGGAGTACACCTTATGGTACTCTTCATTTGAAAGGATGGCTTGTATGGAGAGTACAAATCCGAAGCAATTCAGGGCCGAGTTAAAAGATTATCTGGATCTCGCAGCCAAAGAGCCCATTCGAATTCAGCGAAGGTCTGGTGAGAACTACATTTTGTTGAAGGAAGAATCGTACCAGGAACTCCAGAATGAAATTCTTTCGCTTCAGAGACGACTATTGGGCATGTCCCAAATTGTTTCTGAGTCAACCAGGGAGTACAAGGTTGGAGATCGATCACGACTTTCAAGGCTAAAGAGGAAGAGGAAGAAGTAGTGGCACGCTTCGTTTTGACCGACAACTACAACGCCGCCTTAGAGCGTATCGAAGATCATATACTGCTTACGACTGGCTCCCTAGAGCATGTCGAAAAATTTCTTGCTGAGCATGACCGAGCCCTAACCTTCATTGGGCAGAATCCCAATACAGCCGCCGTTCATCCCGTTACGGGTGACCAATCGTGGATTTTCGGAGACGGGAGATACCGACTATTCTTTAAGTGCGTGACAAGAAGCGGCGAACCGATTGTTTTTCTTATTCACCTAATCGATAACCGCGAAGCAAACCTAGACGTCTATCCTGCCAATAAAATTCCTACTTACGAAGAAGAATAGTTACAATACAGTATTATCTCGTTGAGAGCTGATGGCGATCCCCGACGAGCGCAGTACGCGTCCTGGATTTGACTATGGTGCTGGGGAAAAGAGCGCCAGCCCAAGATCGCCGTCCCTCTCTAAGGACATGCCTCCCCCCTTAATGATGATAATCGACGATTCTAGAGCACTTTATCCGCGATTAAAGTGGGAGTGCGTTATCTTTTGGTAGATCGCTCTAT
>JACQOU010000297.1 GCA_016207775.1 Deltaproteobacteria bacterium | reverse complement strand
GGTTCAGTGTCAAGGCGGAAAAAAACATGCACCTGTTCACAAGCCACAGTGGTTACGATGGGCGGTTGCTCACTCAAGCACACTGGATTGGGTCCATTGCAATGACAATACATGTTTTCAACACGCCTCCTTGGTCGCTGAGGGTCTGGTACGGTTTGATCCGTCCAATCCCCTCAAAGTCCTTCCATCGCTTGCCGAGCAATGGGAAAATCCCTCTCCAACCCAGTGGGTTTTCAAGCTCAAACCCAATGTCAAATGGTCGGATGGCCATCCACTCACTGCACGGCATTTTATTGAAACGTGGGAGAAATCGCTTCGAAACTTCAAACACTGCCCAAACTCCTCGATCTTATTTTCGATTGTGAATGCCAGAGCGTTTGCAGAAGGAAAAGTTCCGTTTCATGCGGTGGGCCTTTCTGCTCCCAACCCAAACATCCTTATCATTCGTTTGCACACTCCAAAACCAAACTTCTTGTTGACGCTCTGTCACCCAGCTACTTGGCCAAGTCGATCGGAGAAAAATGCCTTCGTCACCCTCGGTCCCTTTATGCTCGAAAAGTCGACAGACAATAGTACTCGGTATGTGAGGAACCCTCTCTACCACGGACCCTCGGCTGCTCTCGCTGGAATAGAGATTAAAGTTGTTCCCAGTGAAAACTCGCGCTTAGAACTGTTTTTTAATAAAGAAATTGATCTGGCTGATGTAACCGGAGAAAACTTACCGTCTCTGGTTGAGGGTCAACCGGGCAAGAAAACTTTTCCCACATCACGGTTGGTGGCCCTCGTGGTTAACACTTCAAAGAAACCTTTCCAGTCCGCAAAATCCCGACTGGCTCTTCAGAAAGCGATCAACCGGGAAGAAATGATCGCTCTGCTCAAATGGAATTACTTACCGGCATACCGTGTGTTTGCGTATTACGCTTCCTCACCGCCATCCTGGTCGGTTAAATACTCACAACCCTCAGCCCGCGAACTGTTTGCGGCTGTTCATATTGATCCACTCGGCCTAAGGCTCATAGAGCCCATTCCCATACTCTTTGCACGTCCTGTACTCCAGTTCACTCACTTCAGGGAAGCACAAGACACGGCAGATAACATTCGGGCACAATGGATCAAAAATCTTGATCTTCGCGTCGAGCTTACCTCAGCCGAACATCTGAATACACCGACTCCGGCCAGCTTAGGCCTTATTGAACTGTTCATTGATCCGATTGATCCGCTCTCCACGCTGGAAACTTTCAGTTCAACCGGTCTCACTAATCCTTACCATTGGAAGAACCGCACGTTCGATCTGCAGCTGCATCAAGCACTAGCAGAACGCACAATGGAGGGCATGATGGAGCAGCTTGAGCTGGCGGAAAAAATCCTAATCGCCCAAGAAAGCGCCTTTATCCCTCTTTATCTTAAAACCAAAACGGTCATGGTGGCTGAGCATGTTAAAGGCCTAAGACAAAACCCCATTGAAATATGGGATTTCCGGGATACAAGTATATAAACACCGCGATCCGGTCAGGTTAAAGGGGGATACAAGACTGTGGCTGCCGTTCGAAAGTTGCTTGAAGCGCTAGCCTGCTTATTTTTTGTTCTCTTTGCGAGCTTTCTGATGGCTCGGTCTGTGCCCGGGGGGCCGTTCGACCAGGAAAAAGCCATCCCCCCTCACATTAAAAAATTCATGGAAGTGAAATATGGATTCAACCGTTCTCCAATCCAACATTTTTTTTCATACTTCAATGGACTTTTTCACGGCGACTTGGGTGTCAGCCTCAAGTTCACCAACCGCCCGGTCATCGATATTATTGCTCAGTCGCTACCCTCCTCTCTTACGCTGGGTGTCTCCGCTCTAGCGCTTGCCCTTTTACTTGGTTTTCCGCTTGGCATTCTGTCGGCGTGGCGGCGAGGCACATGGCTAGATACCGCTTCTGTTTTCCTCTGCGTAAGCGGTGTAACGCTTCCCACTTTCTTGCTCGGGGCGCTCTGTGTGCTTTGTTTCACCCACTGGCTTGGTTGGCTCCCCCCTGCCAGGCTGGATAGCGCAGAACACTACATCATGCCGGTCATGACCCTTGCCTTCCGCCCCTGTGCCATTATTGCCCAAATGACTCGGGCCTCGTTAATCGGCGAACTGAAAAGTGATTATGTGCGAACCGCCCGTGCAAAAGGCGTTTCTGAAGCCCGAATCATTCTGCTGCACGCCCTTCGAAACACTCTGGTACCGACGATTTCAGTGCTCGGACCTGTTGTGGCAAACATCCTTACCGGATCTTTTATCGTTGAGCACTTCTTTGCCATACCGGGAGTCGCCAAATACTTTATCGAAGCAGTGACCAACCGAGACGTCTTTTTAATCATGGGAGTCACCTTGGTGTTCGCCGTGATCATGATTGCCACAAGCCTCATTGTTGATTTGATGTATCCGAGACTCGACCCAAGGATGAAAAATGGATAGGAGCAACAGCCCCTATAAAAGGAGCCTGCGTGTTTTTGCACGGGACTGGAAGAATTTAGCAAGTCTTGGCTTTGTACTTCTGCTGGTTGCATTAGCCCTTTTCTCACGGTTTGTCGTGACCTGTGATCCCGACCATCAAAATATCAACAAGATTACTCAGTCCCCAAATTTACAACACTATTTCGGCACGGACTCGCTCGGAAGAGACCTCTATAGCCGGGTAATCTACGGAAGCCGCATTTCTATGTTGGTTGCATTCATCACGGCAGCAGCCGGTCTCATTTTAGGCAGCCTTTACGGGACGGTTGCTGCCTTAGGGGGTAAGCAAATCGATACAGCGCTCATGCGCCTTCTCGACTTTGCCTATTGTCTGCCCACGTTGCTGCTGCTCATTCTGCTCAACATGCTCTTTGGCCAGGGACTTGTGGGCATTGTTGCAGCGATTAGCCTGGAAGGAATGTGTACCGTGGCCAGACTGGTGAGAGGCCAAGTGCTCCAACTGAAACAAATGGACTTTGTCTTGGCTTCATTAGCGCTGGGTTCCTCTCGTAGTTCCCTATTTTGTCGCCACCTCCTTCCCAACCTAATCCCTCCCCTCATTGTTACGCTCACGTTTTTGATTCCTTCGAATATAATGTATGAAGCTTTCTTGAGCTTTATCGGGCTGGGCATTCAACCCCCGTACAGCAGCTGGGGAACATTGGCGAACGAAGGATGGAGGGGCATGCTCTCGCACCCTCATTTGATACTTTTTCCCGGAACCGCCATCTTTGTTACCATGCTGGCGTTTCATTTCTTGGGAGACGGAATTCGCGTGGCCTTTGATCCACAATCAGAAAGGTAAACTTGAAAATGCAGAAATGGTCTTATTGTGCTTTGTGTTTATTAGTTTTTTGTGCATGCACCCGTACACCCAAATTGCAAAAAAACACACTGAGGTTTCCGATTCCCAGTGAGCCCCCCACGCTGGACTGGTCACTATCCAACGATCATGTTTCACAGCAAATCATTTATCAGCTCCAAGAGGGCCTGACCACCCACGACAACAAATTCAATGTGAGAGGGGCACTGGCACACCGTTGGGAGATATCGAAGGATGGCAAGACGGTCACGTTTCATTTAAGAGATGCTAAATGGAGTGATGGAGTTTCTGTAAGAGCAGCGGACTTCGTATTCAGTTGGCAACGACTTCTTAACCCCAAGCATGCAGCTGAATATGCCTACTTTCTTTATGATATTGAAAACGCATTGGAATATAACACCGCAAAACTTCAAAATCCGGATGCCGTGGGTGTCAAAGCGCTCGACGATAAAACCCTTCAAGTAAAATTGAAAAATCCAGTTGCATTCTTTCCACATATTACAACCCACCCAATAACCTTTCCACAAAGACAAGATATCGTCGAAGCGCATCCCAAAGATTTTACGGAAGCCAAACACTTACGAACGACGGGACCTTTCATTCTTTCACAGTGGACCCACGATTCTAAACTGGTTCTGGAGCCCAACCCGCAATACTACGGAGACAAACCGACGCTGGACAGAGTGGAACTGCTTGTGATCAAAGAGGACTCGACTGCCTTAAGTCTTTACGAAACAGGGCATCTCGATGTTGCCCTTCGCATCCCTCCACTGGATTTTGATCGCGTATCGAAATGGCCGGACTACCGTAGCGTACCCTATCTCAGAGGCTACTATTATGGCTTTAACATCACCCTAAAACCCTTCGATAATATTTGGGTTCGAAAAGCGTTTGCACATGCCACCGATCGGAAAGAAATCGTTAAAGTCATTAAGGGTCAGAAGATTCCTAGCATCAGCTGGGTACCCAGAGGAATGCCGGGACATGAACCCGACATTGGCCTGACTTACGATCCCGATACTGCCCGGTCCTGTCTTTCAAAAGGCGGCTATCCAAGCGGCAAGAACTTTCCCTCGGTCACCCTCATGTACGACACCCTTGAAATGAACAAAATGGTGGCAGAAAACCTGCAATTTCAATGGAAAACCGTACTGGGAATCCAGAACATCGATCTACAGCCGCAGGAATGGAAAGTCTATTTGGATACGCTTACCAGAAATCCACCACAGATATTTCGAATGGGATGGGGCGGAGACTTTCCCGATCCGCATAACTTCTTGGATCTGTTTCTTTCAAATAGCGGCAACAACAATACCCGGTGGAAAAACAAAAGATATGATGATCTCATCCTGGCGGGAAGTGTAAGCCGAAATCAATCCGAGCGGATGTCAAAATACAGAGAAGCTCAAAAACTCTTATTGCAACAGGAAGCGGTTATCATTCCACTGTTTCAGGAAACGTTTGAAATGGTGATCAAGCCCTATGTGGAAAATTTTGTTATTGATGAACTCGAATACCCCCATTTCAAAACCACTCGTATTCGACTTACTGACAAAACCCACCCTTGAGAACACCCGAACGGATGGCTTTTTCTTCCTTGTAGATATTGAAATACAGGTTAGGCTCGCAGCCCGTCTCAGAGTTTCTTAGAATCCCCTTAAAAAGTCCTAACTGAGAAGCGAAATAATAATGAATGTCGTTTGCCTTGCGGATGAATCGTCCGGACACAGGCCACTCGGTATCGGAACTGACCAAATACCCGGAGAACGGAACATCTTGATGGGCCAATCCCCGCTGAAAATATCCAACAGGGTTCAGATCAAAGTACACATCGAGATAATAATCTCCGTTGCCGAATGTCTGGTGGTAATGCCGCATAGGCGGCACCCGGGACCATGAAAAAGTATAGAAAAGACAAAGCGTTGGAACCAACAAGGCCAATAATTTTCCACCCGAGCTAACCATCACGCCCCTTCAGGCGGGACAGCCTAGCAAAAAGAGAGGGACACTTTCAACCATTCATTTTTTTGAAGACAAACGCCCGCAAATATAGATAATGATTAGATTCTCAGCTTCATACTGGGGCGTCGACAAGCGGTAAGTCACAGGATTTTGATTCCTGCTACCGGAGGTTCGAATCCTCCCGCCCCAGCCAAAATCTCCTAACTAATTGATTTTATTAACTTTAATCTGATCGCCTCCCCGCTTGCGGGACAATGCGGGACAAGTGGTCTGCGGGACTGTCCCGCAACGATGTTGTCACGTCTATCCTGCGTATCGATTGCGTTCATCAGTGAATCGACAGCGGTGGCCACTTTTTTCTGCTGTACCGATGAATTCTCGATGTATCTCTCCGTGATTTCCGGTTTTGAGTGACCGAGAGCTTTCGAAACAGCGTAGAAATGGCCAGATGCATCATTAACCAAAGTTGCAAATGTTTTTCTCAAAACATGTGTTCCGCTCACATGAGCTGCGCCAACACTCCTCAATGCGTAGTTGTATGCTTTCGTGATGTGATTGCGAAGGAATGGCTGCCCATCATGATGAAACAGCAGCGCAACTTTTGGATCCCGGCTCTGCTTCAGCTCCCAAAGCATCTTTGCAAGATTCTCTGGCAGCGGCAGATAACGAACTTTCTTGTTCTTGGGCCGTCCCTTGAACATGGGGGTCCAATTCCAAAGATCCCAAATGATCACGGATTCTATCCGGACCACGAGGTTTTCGAAGTCCACAGCGTCCCACGTTAGACCGCATGCCTCCCCAATTCGTAGGCCCAAACAAAATTGGGTTACTGCTAACGGGTAATACTCAGCATCGGGACCAGTTTTCAGAGATTCTAGAAATCGTCCCAACTGCACGAGAGTTAGACTTTGCACAGGCTTCTTGGCCTTCTTTGCAATGTCGGAAGCCGCATAGTGACTCATCAGCACAGGCATTGGAAAACTGGGATTCTTGCGAATTCTGTAGAAGTTAAGAATCGTCTTTAGAAGATCCAATTCCTTCTCAAAAGACGCTCTCCTGCCACATTTTGGATACGCGGGATGAACCCAGTGCTTCACCAACTCATCGACTGCTGACGAATCAATCTTAGATACGTCAAACGCATCAAGAAACCTCAGATGTGGGAGCAATTTGTCGTAAGTCTGCTTGGTGCCAAATTCGAGAGTCAGATAATGAAATGCCTGCCAGTCCCTAACCAACTCACCAAACAAATACTTCTCGTTTTGTTTGAATATGTCAGTTGGGCTAGCAAGAGTGCCCCTCGACGTCTTGGCCAGCTTTCCAATTCGAAAGGCTCTGGCGTCTTCAATATTATTGAAAAACGCCTGCTCCTTCTTCTTAATTCCGCTAACTGCGATCCTTCGAATCGCACGATAACGGCCACTATCCTCCCACTTTTGGGATTTTGGATTTAACTTGAACTGTTTGTAGATACCGGGGTTATTCTTCACTCCGATTTCTCTTCTGTTCTTGATCATCTTGTGCCTCCTTTTTGGAGCCACTCACTGACCCTTGAAGGAGAGAATCGAACAAGCGAACCCACTTTTGCGTAAGGAATCCTGTCCGTGGCTACGAGCTTTCGCACATGTCGTACTGAACAGCCAAGCTCTTTTGCCACGTCCGTAACCGTCCATACCAGCTTGTCAAAGAACACATCCCGAGGATTGTCGGGACGAATATCGTTAGACATAGTATTTTCATCCTTCCAAGTTGGCAATTGGGTTTAGAATTGCGTGATCTTGCGGCGTATAATGGCGACGAGCTTTCTGAGAGCCGATGACAACGGCCAACACATGAAAGGTCCATTTTACGTAAATCGCAGAGACATCTAACCGATAAGTTAGGCGTTATTTTCGTCGGACGAGTGCTTTTGTCCATTTGTGTAAAGCCGCAATAGCTCCTGCTGCGAAACGTTTTGTCCACGGAGTTTGGCTTCCTTCAGACACTGCGCGATCCATTTCGCGAAACGGAAGGCGTCAAAGTGCAAGTCCTTCAGTTGCACTATCTCGTCATCAGAGAGCACTGCTTGATGTGCGAGAAGAATGAAGTTCACAAGATCAGAGCGCGTAAGCTGAACCGCCTTGGTGCTGCTCTCAATTTGAGAAATCCATCCATCAACTCTGGCCAGTACATCTTTTGTTAGGTGAATGCGATCGCCTTTTTTTCTTCGGTTTCTTGATTCATTGTTCTTTGTCAGATTGTCATTATTCTTGTTCATTCTTGTTTCCATAAATTTCCCCTGTGAAAGTAAATTAAGATTTAACTTCCATTGAGCACGGATGGCCGGCGCCACCTCGGGATTAGAATGCCGTGGACCAGCGGCTGACCCCTATCTCCTGAGAACGAAGTGGTAGGGAGAGAGGGGTCAGGCGCAAAAAGGGACGCGTGCAGGCTAGTCCCGAGGTGGCGCCGGCCAAGTAAATCCGTGCGGTTACCTTTGTTTTTGGTTTTTGATTTTTCGATTTTGAATCCAATACACTGTATTGGATTCAGTATTGGATTTGTTAGCCTGCCGTTTGCTCTTTTTCCAAAGATTTTAGGCTGAACGGTTGGCCATCACCTTCAAATGTTGCTTCACATCTTTGGGTGAGAAATGCATCCAACGGCAGAAAGTAAAGCCCACGCTTAATGGGCCAGCGCCTGACGTAAGGGTCATTGGCTCTGACATCGAGAGCGATTGTCCTAATGGCTCTAGCCATATTGGCGTTTGCCGTGAGGATGAAAACCACATCAAAGTCAGCGCTTGTCAGAAGCTCGCGAAAGATTCGTTGGTAGCGGTTTTTTGATTTGAGCGTAAGCTCAAGTTCTACCGCCACGGTAAGAATCTTTTGGGCCGTTTTTAGTTTAAACAGGCCATCTGGTACCTTGTAACCAGCATTCCTTTTTTCTTCTTTGCCATGCCGTGATGCGAGCATGCGGCGCACTTCGTGTTCCGGTATGTAACCACTTACAAGCGGACTCTCCTCAAAGACCCGACGGATCGCCACAAGGAGCTTGTCATGATCAAACGAGCTTTTGTAGGAGAAGCGCCTGTTTTGAATGGCATCGGTTTTGAGCACATCTGACGAGAGCATTGCAATGCCCTTTTTGGTTAAGCGGTAACCAAGCTGTGCCAGGTTATCGCCCACGAGTGGCTCAATGAGCCCAGCCTTTGTGAGTGTGTTGAGCCGCGTATAGTGGTTCCTTGTTGTCTGGGATTTCCAGAACAACTGTCGAATGTCACTGGATGTGATGAATCGATTGGTGGCAATGGCCGTCATGATGGCATGGTCACGTTTCCTCAATGCCACTTTTCGTTGTGTGATTGTTTCGTTCTTCATTTGGCACTTAATGACTCCAGCGCGCGGGAGACACAATCAGGTACTCGACATGCGCTGGCACAAAAACATTGCCTCGTACCTGATCATCTACGAACCTTGTTTCAACCTGTGCGGGTATGAGT
>JACQOU010000300.1 GCA_016207775.1 Deltaproteobacteria bacterium | reverse complement strand
TTCAAAAAGGGGGTGATCCCTCTTCTCATGCCGGAGACTCCAATCCTCCGGACAAAAAAATCCCCGCTGGTATCTCCAACGAGGTTTGCTGCGCCCTATCCCTTTTGACTTTCAGAGCGGGCGACGAGGCTCGAACTCGCGACCCTTAGCTTGGGAAGCTAATGCTCTACCAACTGAGCTACGCCCGCGGTAAATACTTTGATTGGCAAGAGTTATAATAGGCATGCTCATTTGTCTAGCTCTCACTTGCGATGGATTCTTAAGTGAGTAACGTCTTAATAGCCCTATTTTTCTACGGACAAAAACATCAATCGCCTGTCCAATGTGTGTACAACGTGTCAGAAAGATTGCACATTGCAACAATGCCTGCATTCTGGCAAAATAAGAAAAGTTGCTTCCGGCTACCAGCCTGGAAAAAAGTGGAGCGTTGCTTGCAGTTATCCTTTAAAGCCTAGATACTAGGTTTTCAAAGCGTTGAAGAAAAAGATTTAGAAAGACCATCTTTCAACCGAAATGGTTTAAAGGAGACCCATAACAGCTGATATGGTGGCTCAACGTCTTAAAATAAGCGAATTGCTTAAATCTCTTATCCCCAAAGACGAGGACGAACTTTCTCTTCTGCAATTCATTCTTCGATGTGCCGTTTTACTCCATAGGCCTTTCCAGTCGGACCTTGCATTGGGCGTTAAAACGAGTGTGTGCGTCGAAGTTCCAACAGCAGATTGGGAGACTGATTTGGGGAAGTTTATCGAGATGGTTCCTGAAGACGCCAAGAAATATTTCTATGGTTTGGTGGAAGCTCTTGAAATTTATCAATCTATTTACGGTCGAAGTATTCCCATACAAAACCTCACCTTATCTGACCGCTCTGTACGAGAATTAAAACAAATCCGCGATTACTGTCTGCAAGACGGGCTTCGCTCGCTCTATTAGCAGCTGCCCTTGCCCCGAATGCCAAAAAAGGCTATAGGTTTCAGAGTTTATGAAAAGTGGCCTATCGCCCTTGGGCGTAATTCCTGCGAGAGTTGGTTCTACGCGTTTCCCAAACAAGGTGCTCGCTCCCATCTTGGGAAAACCCATGATTCAGCATGTTTGGGAGCGTGCAAAAAAAGCTACCCGGCTGGGTCGGTTGGTGATTGCCACCGACTCTCAAGAAGTCCTTCGTATCGTCCATCAATTTGGGGCTGATGCAGTCTGTACGCCGGATGGTTTCCTCAACGGTACTGAACGGGTTGCTTATGTTGCTTCGCAATCGGACGCACCATTGATTATTAATCTTCAGGGAGATGAGCCGCTGATCGCTCCGGAGGCGATTGATAAGCTGATCTGTGAACTTGAACAGAACACGGCATTTGACATGGCGACGTTGGCTGTCGGTGTGAGAGACCGGACTCAATTGCACGATCCGAATGTTAATAAAGTTGTGACCGGGTGCGATGGTGCTGCTCTTTATTTTTCAAGGCAGGCACTTTCATCAGATGAAACCGGCTCGTTTCTCAAACATATCGGTATTTATGCCTACCGCAGAGAAACTTTGCTGAGGCTAGTTAGGCTTCCCTCCGTTGCGCTTGAGAGGGCAGAAAAGCTCGAACAATTGCGTGCACTGGCTTATGGGATTCGTATTAAAATAGCAGTAATCGATGAAGATACGATTGCTGTAGATGTGCCATCCGATATAACAAAGGTTGAGGCATTTTTGAAAGCAAGAATACATTCATGAAAAATAAATACATTTTTGTTACTGGTGGCGTTCTTTCGTCCTTGGGAAAAGGGCTGACATCAGCGTCTTTGGGAGCCTTAATGGAAAACCGAGGGCTCAAAATTACCTTGATGAAGATGGACCCTTACCTAAACGTAGATCCGGGAACTATGAATCCGTTCCAGCATGGGGAAGTTTTTGTTACGGAAGATGGTGCAGAAACGGATTTGGATTTGGGCCACTATGAGCGTTTTACAAACGTTTATCTCAAGCGTGAAAATAGCGTAACGGCCGGCCAAGTTTACGAAGCTGTGATAGCCAAAGAAAGGCGTGGAGAATATCTGGGGGGCACGGTCCAAGTGATCCCTCACATTACCGACGAGATTAAAGACAGAATCAGAAAAGTTTCACGGGGAAAGGACCTGACCATCGTGGAGATCGGTGGCACGGTAGGAGATATTGAGTCTTTGCCTTTCTTGGAAGCCATCAGGCAGTTCCGTTCGGAGATTGGTGAAGAAAATGCTGTGTTTGTTCACCTCACTCTCGTGCCTTATCTGGGAGTCAGTGGGGAGTTAAAGACCAAGCCCACCCAGCACAGCGTGCAAAAGTTACGCGAAATCGGGATTCAGCCAGACTTTTTGCTATGTCGTACGGATCGTATTCTTCCGCAGGACATCCGTGGGAAGATTGCACTGTTCTGCAATATTAAGGCGGATAACGTAGTCACGGCCAAGGACGTCTCCAATATTTACGAAGTGCCGCTTATGTTTTATGAGCAGGGCGTAGACGAAAAGATTTGCAAGAAACTGCGCTTAAAGGCGCGAGCAAAGGGATTGCACAAGTGGGCCCAGATTTCCGCTACCATTGCTGCACCAAAATATGGTCAGGTCGACATCGGTGTGGTTGGAAAATATGTGGATCTCACTGAGTCATATAAAAGTGTGACCGAGGCGCTTGTGCATGGTGGGATTGCCAATCAATGTAAAATCAATGTTCGTTATGTGGATTCTGAGCAATTAGAGCAGGGAGATGTCGAAACACAGCTTGCTGGTGTCAGTGGAATATTGGTTCCCGGAGGTTTTGGGCTTCGGGGGGTGGAAGGAAAGATCAAAGCCATTGAATGGGCGCGCACCAAGAGGGTTCCCTACTTGGGAATCTGTATTGGGCTGCAGCTGGCTATTATTGAGTTTGCCCGACACGTTTGCGGAATCCAAAAGGCAACCAGCCGCGAGTTTTCAAATACGGGCGAGTTTGTGATTGACTTGATGGAGGACCAAAGAAGAGTGGAGCGCCTTGGGGGTAGCATGCGCCTGGGGTCCTACGTCTGTAAGTTATCGGCTCAATCTCTTGCGGCTCGCACTTATGGAAGAAATGAAACTTCGGAGCGCCATCGGCATCGCTATGAGGTGAACAATCATTACCTTGCTCCCTTGGAAAATTACGGGCTTGTTTTTTCTGGTGTAGATCCAGGGTTAAAACTAGTTGAGATGATTGAGTTGAAAGACCATCCCTGGTTTTTGGCTTGCCAATTTCACCCGGAGTTTAAGTCTAAACCATTTTTGCCGCATCCTCTGTTTGTTGGCTTTGTTGCAGCTTCGTTGCGTTTCAATGCTCAGCAGGCCAAGAAGATAACGAATGCTTCAAAAGGGAAAATCAATACAAAAAAAAATAGTTTGGCACAATCCATGATGAAAATGCGAGCTTCCCGGGAAGTGTACCCTCGGTAAAAAGCCCGCTTGCCAGACCCTGTTTATCGGAGATTTAATATTTGTATACCCCGATGAAAGGAAAGGCTTTATGCAAGAACCTAGGCTTGATGCGCGTCAATATTCAGGCTCGTGTAGTGACCTTGTTGATCGGTGCGCCCAAGGAGAAGTCTCTTTCACGGTGGCGGCGGAGCCGGGCAATACACCGCTTGTAAGCATTGAAGGAGTTTTTGCAAAACTGGAATGTGTGAACCCATGCAGCAGCATCAAAGACCGAATTGCAAAATACATTATTGAGCAGAGCGAGCGAAGGGGCTTGTTGCGGCCAGGGATGAAAATTGTTGAAGCGACAAGCGGTAATACGGGCATTGCCTTCAGCTACTTTGGGGCTCGAAAAAACTATTCAGTGACTATCGTGATGCCTGAAAATATGACCGATGAAAGAAAGGGAATCATTCGCAGCATGGGAGCTGAGCTTGTTCTTTGCAACGCAAGCGACTTTGCTGAGGCTGTACGCATTCGAGATCAAATGGCTCAAGATCCAAACGTCTTTAATCCAGACCAATTTTCAAATCCGCTCAATGTCGAATGTCATGAGAAAACGACTGGCCATGAAATCATTAGCCAGATCGGCGAATTCGCCCCGATCCATGCGTTTGTTGCTGGCGTGGGTACGGGTGGTACGCTTATCGGTGTTGGCAAGGCTTTAAGAAAAATACTGAATCCGATCCATTTAGTTGCAGTGGAACCATCTGAATCTGCCGTGATGTCGGGAGGCTGTCCGGGAGTGCATGGCATTCAAGGGATTGGTGATGGTTTTATCCCTCCCATCGCGTCCGATGGGAAAGGCGGTCTGCATCCGATGATAGATGAAGTCATTACCGTTTCCACCCAAGAGGCTCACGAAGCTGCAGTTTTGATCCGAGAAAAATACGGTTACTGTGTAGGGGTTTCTTCCGGTGCGAACTTTGTTGCGGCCAAGCGATTGCTTAAGAAATTTAAAACCGTTGTGACAGTATTTCCCGACGGGTATTCCAAATATCAATCCCACGGCCTTAAACATTCAGGAAAAGGGCGGTGCCCTTTCGAAGAGCCACGGCAGAACATCGCCAGAAAGTCATAAGCAAAGACGAGATCCTTCGGGCCCACGGCCCTCAGGACAAATTTTGTCGCGTTTCAACGCGACAAAATTTAATTAAGTGCTCGGTCGATCTTTTCCTTAAACCGTTCGAATGGTTGTGCACCCTGAAGAAGTGTCCCGTTGATTACAAAGGACGGGGTTGCTTGGATACCCAAAGTTTCTGCTTCTTTCTTGCTCTTATCTACGGCTTCTTGATATTTCTTTTTGTCGAAGCACTCGTTGAATTTGGCAGTATCCAGTCCGAGCTTTTGTGCATAGCCCTTCAGATCACCATCATCCAATTTGGATTGATTTTGAAACAAGGTATCGTGGTACTCCCAGAATTTCCCCTGTTCATTCGCACACCGACCGGCCAACGAAGCGGGAAAGGCCTTGGGGTGTGACGGCAAGGGCATGTCTCTAAACACAACGCGAACTTTATCCGGTCCGTATTCCTTTTTTATCTTGTCGATAGTGGCAACCACTCTTGCACAGAAGGGACACATGAAATCAGAGAACACATGAATAGTTGCTTTTGCTTTCGGGTTGCCCCAACTTGGCCCATCGCCGGTTACTACGAGTTTGGGAGCTTCCGGCGGAGCAATAAGCATCTTTACGTTGGCGTTCGCTTTTAGCTTTGCAACGTAACCCTGCCGTTTTTCAAAGTTTCTCCGGTACTTCAAATAGTCGCGCACGTCGTCCTTTCTGATTCGAGGATCGTCGAGTTTCAAGCCCTTGGAAACCAAGAACTCTTCAATCTCTTTATCCGTAACCTCTCCCACATCACCACCGGTTTCCTTAGCAAGAAGCTGATTAACGGGCATGTTCTGCTTCTTGGCTTCGGCGTCCAAAAGGCGCTGTTCGACAAATTCGTTAACGGCTTGTTCTTTGGTCCGATACAATTCCTCTTCTAGGTCGAAAATTCGTGTTTTTACTGCTTGAAAAGCTTCCGAGGCCTTTACAGATTTCCCGCCATATTTTGCAACGACCGGGTCCGATCCGCCGGTGCCACCTTTAATAACCAAGGTCGCAGCCACTCCTAAAATGATTCCTGCAACTAAACAGCCAGCAATAACGGGAGCCTTTGAATGGCATGCGGTAGCGGTAACCGTTCCTTTATCTTGTGTATCGGTC
>JACQOU010000037.1 GCA_016207775.1 Deltaproteobacteria bacterium | reverse complement strand
GGCGGGAAATACGCTCGCAGTTTTCTTAAAACGTTAGCCCAAAAGTGGGTTTACTTTGTATTTCTGATTTTAATTATCATGCCTTTAGTTGGCCATGGTTTCTTCTCTCCAGGATGGCTTTATTTTCCGGGAATTATTATCAGTTTCATACTTGCCTTATGTGTTAGTTCACTTCACTTGCCTGTTCCGCGACGATCCTATTTTCAGCTTGCCTGCATGGTGATGTTCGTCACTTATCTTCCAGTGTTATTTCGACTCACGGAAGTGGGATGGTGGCAATGGAGTAAGGGACAGAAACAGATATTGGATATCGTACGATCAGTACCTGGTCACTCGATCACTGAACTTGTGATCTACGACTGCGACAATCCCGCCTATCCTGCGGCAACCTTACGGCGGGTGGTTGGCTTTGAAGCCAGTTTTTATGAGCTCTGGAAGGTGGTTCACGGGGAAACAGTGAAGATCTCGATCTTACGCTGTTCAAAGCAGGATCGCATTCCAGCATCTGCCGTGGGAAAGCAGCTATCGGTACGTTGGCAGTTTCCGGAATTCAAAGTGCTGGACCCGTCTAATCTTCTTCGGCGGGATTGATTTCTGCCAGAGTGGCTCCCGTTTCGACAGCTTCCCCTTCTTTAACGGATATTTTTAGAATTTCGCCGTTTATCGTAGCCCTTATTTCATTTTCCATTTTCATGGCTTCCATGATGAGAACGGCCTCGCCTTTCTTCACGTGTTGACCCGGTTTGGCGATAATTTTTACTATTTTTCCGGGCATTCTGGCGTAGACGTTGTTTTGTTCATCCAAATCCTGACCGCGCAATAAACCCACCAGGCGCTTGTATTCGCTTTCCACGGCGAAATTCAGGTTTCCTTGTGGCCGCCATACAATGTAGTCAGTTTTTGCACCCCAAATGTTTGCATGAAAGACCCGATTGTCGTGAATAAATGTACAATCATTGCCATAGTAAACAAGATCAACAGGCTGCTCACGCTCATCAAAAAACTTTATGTGTAATCCGTCCCGTCTCGACTCGACTCTAACCCGGTATTCCTGGTTATTATGGTGCACGTAAAATAACATTAACGAAGTGCCTCCGTTCGACCGGCCATTTTCCACCTTGAGTTTTCATCTTCAGCCGACGTGCCACCCCGATATTCCTTGGAATAGGCGGATACGGCTACGGCTATCATCGCCATCCGTAAATCCTCTTCCTCGACGGGGGCCTCTTTATATTCAAAATCATCACCAATTAACCGAGTAGTGTAATTGCCTTCCAAAAATCTTTGATTTTCCAGTAACTGAAGATGGACGGGCACATTGGTTTTTACGCCATTTAGGATGGTATCTTGAAGGGCTACCCGGCCGCGTGTAATTGCCTCTTCCCGGTCTCTTCCCCAAACGGAAATTTTTGCAATCATCGAGTCATAAAAAACTGGGATAGTGTAGCCGCGGTATACATGGGAGTCCACTCGAACGCCAATACCCGAAGGAAAAGAAACCCCAGTGAGTTTACCAGCCTGAGGAAGAAATTTCTCTGGATCCTCAGCACAAATTCTGAATTCTATCGCATGCCCTTTCGGTTGTACGTCCTTGCTGCTAAAAGACAGTTTTTCACCGAAGGCGATTCTAATTTGTTCTTTGACTATGTCGTGACCAGTGGTCCACTCGGTGATCGGGTGTTCCACCTGCAATCGAGTATTCATTTCCATGAAATAAAAATTTTGCTGATCATCCACGAGAAATTCAATGGTTCCAACGCTGTGGTAACCAATTTCTTTGGTTGCCTGTACAGCTGCCTCGCAAAGCTTTTTGCGAATCTTGTCGCTCAAGAATGGGCTGGGGCACTCCTCGATGATCTTTTGATGCCTTCGTTGGACTGAGCATTCTCTTTCGAAGAGGTGGCAAACGTTACCATGGGTATCCGCAACCACCTGGACCTCGATATGGTGCGGTGAGGTGACATATCTTTCAAGGTAAAGTCGCCCATCACCAAAAGCTTTGGTTGCTTCTGAATTGGCGCGTCGAAAGAGATTCAAAAATTCGTCCGGCTGGGTAACCAGCCGCATTCCGCGGCCTCCTCCGCCTGCGAGCGCCTTAATCATGAGAGGAAACCCTATTATTCTTGCTTGTTTTTGGGCCTCATTCTCATCTGTGATGCCCTCCTTGGTCCCAGGGACAAGAGGCAAGCCTCCGCGTTCCATTGTCTGGCGTGCAGCGACTTTATTTCCCATAAGGCCAATTACTTTTGCACTCGGTCCAATGAATACCAGTTTCGAATCGGCGACTGCTTGTGCGAATTCAGGTCTCTCTGACAGAAAGCCGTAACCAGGATGAACCGCATCTGCTCTCAATTCTTTTGCTGCTTGAAGAACGTTTTCCATATCAAGATAACTATGGATCGAGGGTCCTTCTCCAACACAGTACGCTTCCGCGGCCTTAGCAACATGGTTGGAAAGCCGATCAGCTTTTGAATAGATTGCCAACGGCACATGGCCGAGCTCTCGAATTGCTCTGAATATCCGAAGGGCGATTTCCCCCCGATTAGCGACTAATATGCGTTTTCGTTTTGACCCTGCAGGCATGCTGATTTCTCACAATGGAATGTTTCCGTGCTTTTTAGGCGGTAAGTGATCTCGTTTGCCCTTGAGCATTTCAAGCGCTTGCACAAGCCTTAGGCGTGTTTCATCGGGTAGGATTACCTCGTCAATGAAACCTCTCTCGGCTGCCTTGTAAGGAGTTGCAAACGTCTCCGTGTACATCTGAACGAGCCGACGCTTCTCTTCTTCAAGGTTGGCAGCCCTTTGGAGTTCGTTACGAAACACAATGGCAACCGCCCCCTCCGGGCCCATCACCGCTATTTCCGAAGTTGGAAACGCGTAGTTCATGTCGGCCCGAAGGTGTTTGGACGCCATAACATCATACGCTCCGCCATACGCCTTCCGGGTGATCACGGTTATCTTTGGCACGGTCGCCTCAGAATAGGCAAAGAGGAGTTTTGCGCCGTGTTTGATAATCCCTCCGTATTCCTGCTCGGTACCCGGAAGAAAACCTGGCACATCAACAAACGTAATGATGGGTATATTAAAGGCGTCACAAAAGCGGACAAACCGAGCGCCTTTTACTGACGCATTGATATCCAGACAACCCGCAAGAACTTTTGGCTGGTTGGCGACGATTCCGACGCTGCGGCCCCCAAGCCTTGCAAACCCAATAATAATATTCTGAGCATAGTCTTGTTGAACTTCGAAGAAATAACTGTCATCAACGACTGCCTGAATAAGCTCGGACATATCGTAGGCGAGCTTTGAGTTGTCCGGAATCAGGGTCAATAACTTGGGATCCTTGCGTGATACCGGATCAGAAGTGGGTACGAACGGCGGATCATCGAGATTGTTTGATGGCAGGTAGCTCAAAAGTTCTCGGATCAGCAGAAGACAGCTTTTTTCATCGTCGCTAGCAAAGTGGCACACGCCGCTTCTCGAACTATGGCTCGCGGCTCCGCCCAGCTCTTCCATCGTGACATCTTCATGCGTGACCGTCTTGATAACATCTGGACCGGTTACAAACATGTAGCTAGTCTTTTTGACCATGAATATGAAATCCGTAATGGCCGGGCTGTAGACAGCTCCTCCCGCGCAGGGGCCCATGATAGCCGAAATTTGCGGAACAACACCGGAGGCCATCGTATTGCGCCAGAAAATCTCGCCATAGCCGGCGAGCGATTCCACTCCCTCCTGAATCCTCGCTCCTCCGGAATCGTTCAGGCCGACGACTGGCTTGCCGTTTTTTGTTGCCAGGTCCAGCAGCTTGCAAATTTTCAGCGACTGAGTGGCCGAGAGCGACCCGCCAAAGACGGTAAAATCCTGACCATAAACGTACACATGGCGGCCAGAGATTGTCCCATAACCGGTAACGACACCGTCGCCGAGATATTTCTTTTCTTCCATTCCGAAATCGGTGCATCGATGGGATACAAACTTATCCAGTTCAACAAAAGTGCCTTCATCAAGTAAAAATTGGATGCGCTCCCGAGCAGTCATTTTTCCGCGCTCATGTTGTTGCGCGATTCTCTGACTTCCGCCGGCTAATTCCGCCTCTTCATGTTTCTTGTGAAGAAACTGCTTCTTCTCTTCCAAAGTCATAAGATTGAAATGGAAACACCGCACTTAACCGATGTCAACTGGCCAGCGGCAATTGGCGACTTTCCGCGCGGGAGATTATTGAATCAAAGCCGCAGCATACGCAACAACGGATTTCATGTCTCCAGTTACTTCGCCACTATTTCCGTAAGCAACAATCTGTCCCGATTTAGCGGCTAGCAACTTTGCGGCTTCCAGAACACATGTGGTGGGGACAAAGCCGCACATAGAGACATCGTTATGGGCTACAGTTTCGTAAAGTTTCGTTGCATCCACTTTTTCAATAGCTGCAAGGGCAAGAGAGTCTTTTTTCCTGGCTTCATCAGCATGAATGTAGTGGCTCATGTCGGTGCTGGCGATCAATAACGTTTCCACTTTCGAAGCTTGCACGGTTCTAGCCAGTGCCTTGCCCAAAGAAACACAGGTTTCCAGGCTCAATGGACCAAGACAAATGGGAATAATTTTTGCCGCGGGATTTAACGTGTGAATAAAAGGTAAATGGACTTCAATGGCATGTTCATAAATATGAGCATCTCGGTCCCCTTTTCTTTGACCGCAATTGGATAAGAAATCCTGCGCGCTTTGCTGGTCCACAGACAAGGTTCCAAGGGGAGTCTCCCATTCTCCCTCGCTCCAGACTGCAATTTGATTTCCAAAACCGCTGTGATTTGGGCAAAGAAGATAAATCCGATCGGGAATGTGGATCCTCTTGTAGGCCTGCGCAGCAAATTTTCCAGAGTAAAGGTAACCCGCATGGGGAGCCACAATCGCGGTTACTTTTTGGGGAATTACTTTTCCTACTTCAAGCCACTCCTCGATCATAGAGCTGAGTGCTTCCTTTTCTTTCGGATAAAAAGTGCCTGCCACTGCTGTGGGGCGATACCAGCTGCTCATAGTACGTAACTTGCTCCCAAAGCGGTGTGAAGTAAAGGCGTGCTGTGGTGCGACATCAGGACGAATTAAACATGGAGCTATGAAACGTTATAATGAAGGGGTGCATACACAAAATATCCTCTCTGGTTTCCTTTTTCTCTTTTTTGTTTTTCTTTTGCTGCCCAATGAGTGCTTTGCACCGGTGGGAGTGATTGGCGATTACTACCAATTCTTAGGTGTTCCGTCTGGCGCCAGTGACGCTCGAATCAAGGTCGTGTGCAAGGCGCGGATTGAAGAGGCCAGGAGGAGGGGCGATAGGGGCCTGCAGGAAAAGCTTGAATTGGTTGAATCGGTCTTGGGTGATCCGGACAGTCGAAGAGAATACGACGAGCGACGTTCTCGTCCCCCTGCTCAAAACTTTCTTGAAGAGATGCAAAGCATGCGGGTGGAGCTGATGCACACGTATGGTTTGCATCTGAAAGACTCTCAAAAGGAAAAACTATTGAGAATGCGTTATGGGGAACGAAAAATTGAGCTTGAAAGGATTAAGGGATTAGACCCCGCGCCATTACGGCAAAGATCTGCTCAGGAGTCCAGGCAGCATGCGATCATGCGCAAGATTTTAGCCAGTCATGTGTATCAGTTTATTGCGGGAAACCCAACGGAGCAGGAAATAATCGATTATCTCGAAGGCCTGCACGGGATATTGAAAGTAGCCGAGGCATTGCCCACTTACTTCGGGGAAAACGAGCCGGATATTACAAAGGCACGCCTGCGAATGGGTGAATATCTGCGAGATCGCAAGTTTTCTAATGAACATGTCTATCTCTATTTTTTTGTGGATTGGATCAGTGCTGCGCTCAAGAAGCATCCCTCCATAGCCCCAGAGGAAGTTCGAGCTTGGTACGACCGTTTTCAAAGTCAGTATGGACGATCGCCTTCATCCGTAGCGCGTGAGACGCTAAAAGCGCTTCCGATGCACAGTCAACGCGAGCCCTACCTTTTGTTTTTCGCTGAAACCTTACCTCCGGCTGAGGCATTGGAACTTGTCAAAGGAGCGCTGGAGGATGAATTTTCCGAACGACAAGCCAAGACGGCCAAGGAGACGCGAGAGTTTCAGGAAAAATTCCCCTCTTTTTTCACTAAGTACGAGGGTGCTTTAACTAAAATTTATGGTCGTGATCCCGCCTTACACAAACAGATGAAAAAATATGGCGGGCTGCGCGGTTGGTGGCAATCTGTCAGTGGGTCGGAATCGCCCTGTGCTCGTTTTCTAAGAGAGACCAGTAGAAGACTATCACAGTAGCGGAGGCATCTTCCGGCATCCGCAACTTTCCAGCATGCGGACCCAATGCAGATAAATCTGCCGGTTTTCCGTATGTTTGTTAAAAGAACAAGAGAATAAATGGGCCGCATCGGCACGGTGAACTTGTCCCTTGACCAACGCCTGGTAGATCGCTTGTCCGAGCATTTGCCCAAGCGTTTTAGCCACTCGATAGTATGCCAAAGTGGTTTGCATGCTGGCTTTAGAGCCTGGCAGCGCAAAACGCAGGCTCTTTCTTTTTAGGGAGAACATTTTTTCTTCAGCTTCAAGATGGGCAAGTGTGAGGGTTGCAAGGCCATGAGGATTCCCTTTTTCCTCAGCAAGCAAATCTTTGAGCTGCGCCACTGTCTTGCATTTGCGCTTATGGTTGATGACTTTGGAGCCTATAAATCCCAATGCTTCGATCAACACAAAGGCATAGAAGTCTTTTCGCACGCAACCAAATACACGCCTGAATCCACTGAGTTCAGCATGGATGAGAATAGCGGATTGGGAAGCCATCTGGTTGAGACTAAAGCTGGTTAAGTAAATTAAATTTTCCCGTGGGACAAAAAGACTTTCGAGTTGGGTTACGTAGTAGCCCAATAAGGCAGTTTCCCTTTTGGTATAGTGATGGTTCTGTGCCAGGCGCGAGAGAGCCTTTTTGTTGATATTGCCATAGATAACAAAATTATCGGTAATCTTCTCTTTTATACCGAAAAACTGAGAAATCGCTTCCACAATTTCTCTGATTTCATCTGAAAAATCTGTCTCCTGGAAAACATCCGCTGGTTTTACTATTTCTTGTGTTGAAACCTTTGATGAGAAAGCGGATTTGTCCGATGTGACTTCCATCCATTTCAAGTGACTTTGCAGTTTGATCCAGGGAGGGGTCGTCATCACGCAAAATATATTTTTCTTTATTCGAATCACTTCCACGTCATGTTCGAGGCCCTTTTCAACGAGCTTCCAATAAAAAGTTTCATTATTTTGATGGATGGTCAGTAGACTTCTCTGCGCTTGCAGTTTATCGAGAATTCGCTGCGTTTCTTTGGGCAGATGATCCTGGGCTAAATGCAAGTCGCCCATTAGAACAAAGATCAGTGCAGCAGGATCTGTGGCGCTTAATGAAGCGACCACTTGGGCTGCGTAGCGGTCCCTTTCTGAAAGGGAGGCTCGTTTTTGAGGACTGTTCACCCCGACAATCGAAACATCATGGCTGCGGGCAAAGTCAAAAAGAGGGCGGTAATTCTCCCAGGGAAAACCCCACTGACGACCAAAGGAAATCGTTTTGAGAAAAGCTTGTTCTGACAGCCGGCCTCCGAGGAAGTTCTTGACCGCCTTATTATTTTTCGGCTGAAGCATTTCCAGTGCCAAAACGACATGTTTTCCCCGTCGTTTAATCTTGTCCACGCTGTCCCGCAGAAGTCGAATGACGGTTCTTTGTGCTTGAGAAAGGGTGTGATAATCTCCGCAAAATATGATGTGGGAACGTTCCAGCGCGAGTAACAGTTCTCTTTTGGTAGAGAGGGATTCGAAATGGTAAAAGTCCCTCTGGTACTCGCGAAAATATTGCTTTAGGCCGGGACCGAGCCCCTCTAGGTAATTGCGGGCGTACTGTTTTAGACGATCGTAGATATTACGTTGGATCCTGATGAGTTGAGCTCGCGCAGCCATGGAGAACGATAATGAAACCTTTCAGACATATTTTACCGTGCCTTTCATGGTTTGTTCTCTTTTTTCTTGCGGGGCGAGCAAACCATCTCTCTGCAAACGAAATAAAAACTAAGCTGGGTCCTGAGCTGGGTACTGAGTTGGGGCTGGAAACCGTTCTGAGTAGCCTCCTGACAAACAACATGCAGATCAAGGAATCGGCTCAAGAGATAGAAATTGCCAAAGGTCAGCTGGAACAAGCGAAAGCGGCGCTATTCCCAAAGGCAAGCGCAATGATCCTAGCCGCCCCAATATTTGAGGAGCGTGGAAATGCGTTGGAGTCTCAATCTAATTGGTCGAAATGGGGTCCATTTTTTAAGGGCACCATCGAAATTGCCGAGCCGCTCTATACATTTGGACAGATTTCAAGCTATCGAAGGGCAGCGGAAAATAATGTGACTGCTCAAACTGAATTGACCCAGGTTAAACGCAATGAAGTGTTGCTTTCTGCAAAAGAAATGTTTTATGGCCTTCAGATGGCCTCTGGCCTGGAAAAATTAGTGCATGACTTGATAAGTTTCTTGGAAGAAGCCGTGGATACGGCCGACAAGAACCTCAAGAAAAAACAATCAACGGTTAAGCTGCACGATGTTTATAAGTTGAAAACTGCGCTTGAAGACCTCCGCCAAAAAAAGCTATTGGCCAAAGCAGCTCGGCAAACAGCGGAAAGGGCGGTGGTATGGATTGCTGGAATGGCGCCTCAGGGGGCCATGGGTGTGCGCCCGCTTTTGCCAGAACCTTTCGAGCTAAGAAATCTGGACGACTATATCAAAGAAGCAAAATTGCATCGGCCAGAACCCAGGGCACTGACTGCTGGCCAAGCAGCGCGATCGGCTCTAAAGGATGCAAAACGAGCGCAGAGTTTTCCTGTGTTTTTTGTTGGAGCGTTTGGCTCAGCGGGGTGGTCACCTGTTCGAGATAAACAAAACTCCGTTTTTGCAAGTGATCCGTTCAACCGGCTGGAGGGAGGAGTGGGTCTGGGACTTAAATTTGATTTGGAGTTCAAACGGCATGCCGCCGAAGCGGCGCAGGAAGAGGCGCAGTGGATGAAATTAAAGGCGACGGAAGGGTATGCGCTGCCTGGTATCGAGCTGCAGGTCAAGAAAGCATATTGGGAATTTGAGCAGGCAAAAGAAGGACTCGAAGTTGCTCAGCGACGAAAAGAAATCGCCAAGAAATGGTTTGTTTCAAGCGCAATGGGTTGGTCGATAGGGATTACGCCCGCCAAAGATTTGCTGGAAGCGTTGGAAGGTGATGGCCTGGCAAAGAAAAACTATATTGAAACGGTGTATGCTCTCAATCTTTCACTGGGAAAACTTTCTCAAGCGGTTGGAAAAGAGATTACCCACTTGAAGTATCGATGATAGTGCCCCGCCCTGTTAGGAAATGATGTCCCTTCCCAGACTCGATTCAAGCAACTCGTTCGCATAACTAGCGTTTTCCGTTTTTTTGCAAATTTTGTTTTCAGGTGTCCATGAATGAGACGGGATTTCAGTAGTCTTTTCGTTGGATTCCAAGTTTATGGTGCTTGGAGTGTTTAGCAAACGGAGACTTCGGGACCGTTCGTACTCAGGACTTGTTCGGCACTGGGATTGCATCTCTAAAGGCTATCAGTTCCTCCTACCAAGAGCGTGCTTTCCCAGACATTACCACACTTTCTGTCTTGCGCCAGGAGCACTCGTGTCTATCTATGACGATAAATTGGTCAAAACGTATATTTTGCGGGCCATAGAAACCAGGCCCAGACTTCGCGAACCTATTCTTATCCTTGGGCGAGCGATATTGGCTTCAAATCGGCGTGACAGACTCGAATTTTTTCTGGATTCCCTTAGAGCGGTTGCCTCGTTCAAGACTGCCAATGCAAGAACGTATCTCACGCGGGCTGCTGCCGGCATAAGCATGGAATCAGGCTACGGACAAATGAGGATCAATCTCCTATCGACACACTGCTCGGTAATTTTTAGGATTGTAGAATTCATGGGAGTGGCTGCTGTGTTGATTTTCGTGGCTAATCTACTGCTTTCTTGAAATTGCGCAGTCAGCCACTCCCGGTCTTACCAGCTTTTCCCCTTTACAAGGCAGAAAGCGTAAATCGAAGCGTTGAACTCAGAGTACCGCTGTCGGAAGAGTAGACCATAATTCCCAACTTCTTCGTAAAGTCTCCTTCGGGTTTAGTGTCTACAACAGTTACTGCTCCACCGGTTCCCGCCAATGGTTGCAGTGCTCCCGCGTCATCTCCTATCAGCACGCCGTCAGTAGCATTAAATGTACCGGCTACCGAGCGCTCCGCTGT
This sequence comes from Deltaproteobacteria bacterium, assembly GCA_016207775.1. Lineage (GTDB taxonomy): Bacteria > Bdellovibrionota > FAC87 > UBA2466 > UBA2466 > JACQOU01. The sequence continues at coordinate 345 of JACQOU010000037.1, read as the reverse complement.
GAGAGTGACATTGCCACTTCCCGAACGAGCCGCAGAAAATATGAAATCTGCTTCATAACGGGCTTTATCAGCCGTTACGGGGATTCCGGGCACTTTGCCTGCAGTTCCATCCGCGTCGACATCTCCGAAGTCAATCATACCCGTGGGTTTCACTAAGTCATTTGTAGCGGTATCACTTACGGTGAGACTCACCTTTTTAGTGACGTTCGCCTTGACTTCAATAGTGCCTGTCGCCGGGGTCGGTTGTTTATCAATAATCGTGTAAGAGCCTTCCGCCAAAACAGCTGCTGGTGCTAACACGATGAGTAGTTTAATCAGTCGCAACATAGTTCAGTCCTCCTATAG
>JACQOU010000276.1 GCA_016207775.1 Deltaproteobacteria bacterium | reverse complement strand
GGGAAGCACAGAGCCGGAGCGTCCAGCTTTTACTACAGAATTCAGAAGTCATAAAAGACCCCAAAAAGATTGCTGAGCTTATTCATATCTTATGGTCCCGTGCGCACGCCTCTAAATTTTGGCAATCAAGTATTTATCAAGGTCCTAGCGGCGCTGATGATCTATTGAGGTTCGTGGGGCATTCCGCTCTTTCTGACTCAGAAAAGTATCAACTTCTTAACGAAATACTTTCAACCGGCAGCATTAGCGAAGGCCCCCTCCAACCGCATGCCAAGGGTCTTGCTGAACTTGCTCGTTTTCGTAGTGAACCGTTATATCTCCAATTTCTGAGAGAACATTCAGATCACGCGACTGGCGATTACGACCGACACGTTGATTGGCAACAATTTGCGGGGCTCTCAACAGATTCACAGATCGAAGTATTGCGAATGTATGCCTTTACAGGGCATCACGTATGGGAAACTTTACAAAGGTTTGGGATACCAAGGGCGCGCTGGATGGAAGTATTAGGTAACTATAACGTTCATCCCAGGGACACTTTAACCATTCTAGATGCTCTGCCTGCTCTAAATCTGTCCCGAGCTGAAAGAAGAAGTCTTGCGCACACCCTAATTGATCGGTCACCAAGAGAGGCACGCATTATTGCAGAACGCCTTGGTTTGCCCGAAGCAGATCGTTTTGAGCTAGCGCTGGACTTCGCACTACATCACAGAGACGTCTTCTTGGACAACGATGTCGGAATACTACGGGCAGGATCACAACCATTCGCACTGACTGATCCTAGCCACCAGCTTGCCGTTGCCAGACAACTCATTGCGGGGATGGAACCTGGTCAAAGAAGGTCGGTTTTGCAGCAGCAAATAGGTCAAGCGTACCCGCTATCGGCGCTCCAACTACAGCGAGTCGAATTTTCGGCAGACCCACTATCTGCTTTGGAGCAAGTAACAGACGTCTCTACAAGTTCGCACGTCGAAGATCCGGCTGCCCTTGCTCAGCTCAGGAAAAAAATACAAGCCTATGCAAAAGCACATCCAGACGTCATTCCCCCGAGTTGGGTTCCCGTTCTTTGGGACCGAATTTCGTCACAAGAAACCGGCTTTAAATTGCTCGACTTACTTTACAGGGTCAATAAGTACAACATTAATCGGCCTGCGCCAAAGGATTCGCTACAATTTCTTACCAGAGAGCTTGGATATCACTATGAAGATCTAGCTCATTCAGCTATGTCAAACGATCGATTGTCAACCTTGTATACCCTTTCGCTTGATATACGGGAAAATTTGTCGACTCAACCATTTGCAGCAATTCCGATCGACCCTCAAATATTCTCGTCCCGAACACATCATCGAGCATTTACTGATTTTCTCCAGCGTGCACGCGACTATCACTTCCTAAGAGGAAACAACGACAGATCATGGCTTCAGCTCACATCTGAATTAAACCTCAGGGCTCGCGGCATTACTCCCGAAAATCTGCCAATCTTATCGAGAGAATTGGAGCGAAGAATTGTCAATGTCATGAAGGAACTGTTCAAGGGTGAAAACTTAGAATTGAAATACGAGGATCTGGCCGTGCTTGAGTCGTCCTGGGGAGATTTAGGCCCAATTAAAACCTTAGTAGCCCGATTCCACGGTCGCCCCGATGGGAAAGACGAGATTCCGGTTGTTGCTAGAATTTTTTCAACGGCCTCCAAGGCCACATTCGAACAATACAAATTTGAAGGCCATCCCGAGCATAGTGATGATCAAGAAAAAGCTAAAGCTCAGCTTGCGGTACTCAAGACAGAGGAACAGAAGCACGAATGGCGCAAAATACGAACTCGACTAGGTGTTTACGTGCCGGGCGAGACAAGAGGGATCAGTCAGGCCCAACAATTGGACGGTGCCCGTAGGGTTGTACGCAACGAACTGCTGACAAATCTCGAAGGTGGAAAAGCAAACGTACCGCCAACTCGGGTTCAGGAAATAATTCGAGCTGGGCTTGCACGTGAAGACCACCTCTCAGCTCTCAACAGGTTACTCGAAACAACGTATGCTGATTCAAACCCAGCAGATGCAAAACGAGAAATCGTCACAGCCATCGGTGAAAGAATTTTAACAGCCGACTTTAAAGAAGCCGAGCAACTAGCTAAGAGGCTTCGAGTATGGTCTGATGCTCTCGTACTACCGCAACAAACCCAGCATGACATTATTGCGTTGGTTGAGCCTCTGAAAAATGGAAATCGCGGAGCCGAAGCAAGCAAGATGTTGGTATTTACAACGACATTTCATCATCCGAAGATGCTGCTGATGGTAGGTGATCTTGTAGGAACACACACTTGCCAGAGCTTTAGTACTGGAGGAATTATTCAGACGCTCCCAGGCTACGTTATAGATGCAAATATCCAAGGGGTCGCTAGTTTCAGTTTAAATCAAAAGGATTTTAGTTCACGGAATGATTTTGACCGTGTGGTGTCAGCGCGGGAAAAAGGTGTACCGATCGAAATTGCTTTTGATGCGGGCAAGCGCATTGTTAGATTCAAGTTCTCGATAGATGCCACATCCTATGATGTAACCAGCCAACCTCTAGGTTTTGCATATTTGAGACACATGGTTAAACTGGGAGAAACTGATGCCGGTACCCCCGGAGTAACTTTTGAGCCAGCCAAAACGCAACCGAGCCCGGCGCAAAGCATGATGGACCAGCAGGCCGCGGAGATAAAGGGCGAGATCGCTGGGGCCATTGGCGGTGTTGCCGACCAGAAAATGAAAGTCGTAGGCAGCCGCAATCCGCATGGGGTATATTCCGACCGCTCCGGCGGAGTTATCAAGGGGAATTACGAAATACGACAATAGGTTCTGTTTGCTCCACATCTCCATTCATTAAGAGAACGCTGTGCTCGACTTCCTATTGTCTGCCGGCCCTGTCCCCTCCCTGCCAGTCAAACGGAACCAGGTGCCCATCTTTCATGAGTATCGACTTTACGGTGAAACGCGTCTCGACTGGGTGACCCTCAATGCTTTTGCTGCCGCCCACTGCTATAAAATCATAGAAATAGGGTTTGTCCCCGTCGTCAACGGGATCGTTATAACCGTGTTTTCCGATGATGGGGCTAATTCTTGCAATCTCTTTTGCGGCTCGCTTGGCACCATCTTCTCTTCGCTCGACAACCCAATGGTTCATTCCGGTAATATCGTTGCTCTCACAGTGAAGGGGCGCAAAGAATCTTAATCCTGCCGGTACGATCCTTCCATTATTGCATTTCATCCCGTCAACCACTTCCTTTCGCCATTCTCTCGACGGACTAATGATTGATATTTTATTAAACAAGATCTGCTTTTTTTCTGAAGAATTTGGCTCATCAATTTCACCGAAGATTTCATACACGCATGAGTGGCCCGCAAGTATTGTTTTATCGGTCCACTTCCTTTCAGTGCCGAACAGGATATCGCGCCGAGCCTCTGCCCGTATACAGAACCACAGCTGGGGCGAGC
>JACQOU010000278.1 GCA_016207775.1 Deltaproteobacteria bacterium | reverse complement strand
CTGAAGTAGAGCTGATTACTCCTATCGCCATGGAGAAAGAAGTTCGCTTCGCTATCCGTGAAGGCGGCAAGACTGTCGGCGCGGGCGTCGTTACAGAGATATTGGAGTAAGGGTGCAAAGCCAAAAAATTAGAATTAGACTGAAAGCATTTGATTATAAGCTGCTGGACCGATCTGTTTCGGAAATAGTGGAGACAGCTAAGCGAACGGGTGCCAAAGTAGCTGGTCCGATTCCGCTTCCGACAAGAATTAATCGCTATACCGTGCTTCGCTCCCCGCATGTTGATAAAAAATCTCGCGAACAATTTGAAATTCGCACCCATAAGCGACTCATCGACATACTGGAACCGACTCAGCACACAATTGACTCGCTGATGAAGCTTGATCTGTCAGCGGGCATTGATGTTTCTATTACTTTATGAGGATGCCATGCCGTCACTGCCACTTTACAACATGAGCAAGCAAAAGGTAGGCAGCATCGAGCTGAACGATGCTATCTTTGCGGCGGAAGTGCGACCGCACCTCATGCAGGAGAGCGTTCGGGCTTTCATGGCGCATCATTATCAATGGAAGACAGCAAACTCTCTCACTCGTACAGAGGTCCAGGGAAGTCGAAAAAAGTTATACCGCCAAAAAGGTACCGGGCAAGCTCGCCATGGGGATAAGAAAGCACCTATTTTTGTTGGCGGGGGAAAAGCCCATGGTCCTAAGCCCAGGTTGATCCGGCACAAGATCAATAAGCAAGTAGCACGCGGAGCTCTTATTAGTGCTCTTTCGATGAATCAGAAGGAAGATCGCCTTTTTGTCATTGATAGACTTGAGCTTGATAAGTACAGCACCAAGAACGTGGCCGGATGCATGAAAGCGTTTGGTTGCACCCGGGCTCTTTTTGTAACACTTGACGGCGATAAGCCTGAAAAATTTTTTAGTCGCAGTACGGTTAATTTGGAAGGCGCTAAGTGTGTACGACCCGAAGCCCTTAATGTTTTTGATCTTCTAAAATATAAAAACGTTATTCTCAGCCAGAAGGCGGTAGAAAAAATTACGGAGCGCCTCATCCATGCATGACATTATTAAAAGACCTCTGGTAACAGAAAAGAACACTTTGCGCTCAAACCAGTATAACGAATACGCTTTCGAAGTGCGGCTGACTGCAAACAGAAAAGAAATTCGTCAGGCAGTCGAGAAACTTTTTGGAGTCAAAGTCGTGCGGGTCAACACAATGACCTGCCGTAATGACCCTCGGAGAATGGGTCGGGCCCCTTCTGGCCGCAGAACTCTCTGGAAAAAGGCGGTCGTTAAGTTGAGGGAGGGCGACAAATTCGACTTTGTCGTGAGTTAATTTATGCCGTTGGTAGTATACAAACCTGTCACCCCGTCTAGAAGATACATTACGTCCGGGGATTTTTCTGAGCTCGCGGATAAGCGACCCGAAAAACGTCTCCTGAAACCAAAACCCGGCACGGGCGGCCGCAATGCTTACGGTAGAATAACCTCCCGCTTTCGTGGGGGGGGCCATAAAAGGCTTTATAGAGTGATTGATTTTCGTCGGGACAAGAAAGAGGTTGCTGGTCGAGTTGCTGCTTTCGAATACGATCCAAACCGGTCGGCCCGAATTGCGCTCGTTCACTATACTGACGGGGAAAAACGTTACATTTTGGCTCCCGTAGGTTTGAAGGTTGGCTCTTCGATTATTACGTCAGAAAATGCCGATATTCTGATCGGAAATGCTCTTCCTCTACGAAAAATTCCAGCTGGCACTGCTGTACATAGTATTGAAGTCAAGCCTGGCGGCGGAGGTAAACTTGCTCGAAGTGCCGGCTCGATGGTTCAGGTCGTTGGTTTTGAGTCTGGTCACGCCCAGCTGAAGTTGCCTTCCGGGGAGATCAGGGTTGTTTCTGAAAACTGCTGGGCGACGGTGGGCCAAGTAGGAAACCTTGACCACGAAAATATTATTGTCGGCAAGGCGGGCCGCTCCCGCTGGCTCGGACTTAGACCGCACAATCGTGGCGTTGCCATGAACCCCGTCGATCATCCGCTGGGCGGTGGTGAGGGAAAGACCTCAGGCGGCAGACATCCATGTTCACCTTGGGGACAATTGGCAAAAGGATTAAAGACCAGGAACTCCAAAAGGACCGATCGGTTTATCCTTCGGAGGAGAAAATAGATTATGGCCCGTTCAATCAAAAAAGGACCTTATATTGCTTCGCACTTACTAAAAAAAGCTGAAGTGGCGCAGTCCTCCGGTGATAAAAAAGTTATTAAGACATGGTCACGCCGTTCAACGGTGGTACCAGAACTCGTCGGCCTTACGATTGCTGTCCACAATGGACGTAAGTTTATTCCGGTTTTTGTGTCGGAAAATATGGTTGGTCACAAGCTTGGGGAATTTGCAGCTACCCGAACGTTTGTTTTGCATTCCGGCGACAGAAAATCAAAGGTTGAAGAGGAAAAATAAATGGAGGTTACAGCAAAACTTAGATTCGCGCGGATTACCCCCCGCAAAATGCGTTTAGTCGCTGGACTTTGCAAGGGACTAGCCGTTGAGAAAGCTCATTATCAACTTAATTTTTGTAGAAAGCGTGGCGGAAAGGTGTTGGCGAAGCTATTAGATTCCGCGATAGCGAATGCGAAAGAAAAAGGTGGTATCGATATGGACCATCTTTACGTCAAGAGAGTTATCGTTGGCGATGCTCCTCGGCTTAAGCGTTTCCTTCCTAGAGCGATGGGAAGGGCGACGCCAGTCCGAAAAAAAATGAGTCATATAACCGTAGTTTTAGATGAGGCACGATAGTGGGACAGAAAACAAATCCAACTGGTTTTAGACTTGGGGTCAACAAAACGTGGTTGTCCCGATGGTTTAGTGTGCGCGATTACAGACGTTTTTTACATGAAGATATCGCCCTGAGGGGTTTTCTGAAAGGCAAACTCAGGCATGCAGCGGTTTCAAAAATAGAAATCGAACGGGTAGCCAACAAAGCAAAAATTAACATCTACACTTCCAGGCCTGGAATCGTTATTGGCAAAAAGGGAACAGGAATTGATCAGCTGAGAAATGATGTCCAGAGAATGTCCAAGTCGGAAGTATTTATCAATATCTTGGAAGTCCGGAAGGCTGAAGCAGACGCCCAGTTAATTTCTGAGGCAATAGCCGACCAACTGGAAAAACGAGTGGCTTTTCGGCGTGCCATGAAAAAAGCGATGAGCCAGGCTTTCAAGTTTGGCGTAAAAGGCATCAAAATTCAGTGCTCTGGTCGTCTGGGCGGTGCCGAAATTGCGCGAACGGAACGGTATGCGGAAGGGAGCGTGCCGCTCCATACATTAAGAGCTGATATCGATTATGGTTTCTCAGAAGCTTATACAACGTATGGTCAGATTGGAATAAAAGTCTGGGTCTATAAAGGCGAACTGCTGGGCAGGGTCAGGCCAGAAACAGAGCCAGCCACCGAGGAAAGAGAATAGGTCATGCTTTCTCCCAAGAGGGTAAAATATCGTCGTTGTCAAAAAGGTCGCATGAGGGGCAAGGCGTACCGGGGGTGTGATCTCAACTTTGGAGATTTTGGTCTTCAAGCAACTGAGTGCGGGCGCATAAGCTCAAAGCAGATCGAGGCTAGCCGCGTGGCTATAGCTCGCCATGCGAAAAAAACCGGTAAAATGTTTATCCGCATTTTTCCGGACAAGCCGGTGTCCAAAAAGCCCGCCGAAACAAGAATGGGTGGTGGAAAAGGAGCGCCGGAGTATTGGGTATCCGTGATTAGACCTGGACGAATGTTGTTTGAGATCGAAGGCGTGACACGGGAAGTTGCCTTGCAGGCACTAACGTTAGCGTCTCATAAGCTACCAGTGAAGACTAAAATTGTAGAGCGAGGGGTTACGCTGTAATGGAAACGAAGGAATTAAGACAGTTTTCGCTTGATGAGCTACGAAGCCGAATTAAGCAGTGGAAGGAAGAACTCTTTCGTGTTCGCTTCAAGTCACACAGCGCAGAAACCAAGGATACAAGTGTTTTCAGAAAAATGCGTAAAGATATTGCAAGAGGACAGACGATCCTTAGAGAAAAACTCCAGGGAACCATGGCGGTAAAAGCCGTGGAGGTGGTGCAGCCACCTGTTGAAGACAAACAACCGCTCAAAGAACAACCCTCTGTGGCGGCTCAAACCAGCGGCGACAAAAAGAAAAAAAAGACTCGTACAAAGAAGGTAACTAAAGATGCCTAGTGTTCGCAAAAAGCCTCGTCCGATTAGGGGAGTGGTGGTTTCAGACAAGATGAACAAGACGCGAATCATAGAAATTCGCCGAACGATTCAACACGCTCTATACACAAAGAAGTTGGTTAGAAAAACGCGCCTATTCATACACGATGAGAAGAATGAGAGCAAAATCGGTGATACTGTCCTTGCTGTTCCGACTAGGCCATTATCCCGTCACAAGAGTTTTAAACTCTTGAGCGTGGTGGAGAAGACGTAATGATTCAGTCATTCACACGCCTTACTGTAGCTGATAACTCCGGGGCTAAGAGTGTCATGTGCTTTAAGGTCTTAGGGGGCAGTAAGCGGCGCTATGCTACCGTAGGAGATATTATTGTTGTTTCAGTTAAAGATGCCCTTCCTACCTCAAAAATAAAAAAAGGAACCGTTTCAAAGGCGGTTGTTGTACGCACCCGAAAGGAAATTGCACGGGTTGATGGTTCTTACATACGTTTCGACGATAATGCGGCAGTCTTGTTGAGCAACAATCTGGAGCCGATAGGCACACGAATTTTCGGACCGGTCGCCCGGGAGCTTCGGATTCCTGCACGAGACGGTTTTATGAAAATAATTTCTTTGGCTCCGGAGGTTCTTTGATGCTGGCAGTTCAACACATCAGAAAAAAAGACCTTGTTCAGGTAATGACTGGCCGCGAAAAAGGTAAGACGGGAAAAGTTTTGCGGGTTCTGACTAAGAAGGGCGCTGTAGTTATTGAAAAGTTGAACATGGTAAAGCGCCATACTAAGCCTGCACAAAATCAGCCGGGAGGTATTATTGAAAAAGAGGCGCCTTTGCGCGCATCTAATATCCTCCTATATTGTGAAAAATGCGCGCGGGGTGTGCGAACAGGCAAAAAGATTTTGGAAGGCGGAAAAAAAGTTAGGGTGTGTAAACGTTGCCACACCCAACTCGATAAGTAAGGTGATGAAGTGAAACCAAGGTTGCAATTGCATTATCAGCAAAAGGTTGTTCCAGAGCTGATGAAAAACTTGGGCTACAAGAATCCAATGCAGGTCCCTAAGCTCAGTAAGATTCTTGTCAGCATGTGCGTTAAAGAGGCTACCGCTGACATGAAAGTTATGGATCGCGCAATAGACGATGTTGCCATTATTACCGGCCAACGTCCTCTGATGACGAGAGCTAAGAAGTCGATTGCTGCATTTAAGCTTCGCGCTGGAATGCCTTTGGGTTGTGTTTCCACCTTGCGTGGGGCTCGAATGTATGAATTCTTGGATCGTTTTACCAATGTAGCGTTGCCTCGTGTACGCGATTTCCGGGGTCTAAACCCGAAGGGCTTTGACGGACGTGGTAATTATTCTGTTGGTTTGAAAGAACAGATTATTTTTCCGGAAATT
>JACQOU010000277.1 GCA_016207775.1 Deltaproteobacteria bacterium | reverse complement strand
CATCAGCTTGAGAACATCATTACCCTATGCGCCTCACACCATAAGATGATGCATCTTTCAGGGCATGGATTATCCGAACTGGCTATCAAGCCCTCAAAAGAAGTGCCGTTAGCTACCCAAACATGACTTATTTCAGACTAAAAATGATCCAGGGTTGCGGGGTATCTCAATTCCCGCTACGTGCCAACGACTCCTCAGTTAGATGCACAAATCTGAGGGCAAGGCCCCGACTGTCCACAAAATGTTTGTTTGTTATAAAAATTCTCAGGCATGTAATTTCGTTGTTGTTTCGCATACATGCAGAACACGGCGTCCGAAGTGACCACTCCCGGTTGTTATGACGAGATACGCACGACCTAATAGCGCCTATGTCTTCCATCCGAGAGCAGTTGCGCAACTATGCGTGAAACCTACCCAAATTGGCTTATTCGAAATGGTCGTAGATATGGCATGTTTGTTGCTCCTTCAGAAATCAAGCCTTTCGCGTAGTTTTTTTTCAAACGCCTTGGAACAACCGGAGATGACGACATGAGATGGTCAAAACACTGCGCTGGGTTTCTATTCAGGAAGTTTTCGATTCTAACCTTTTCGCTGCTACTGACTGCAAGTTGCAATACCAAAGAAAAAAGCAGCCCAATGTTAAGCAGCGTTGCCCCTCCAGATCCTTCATCGCCTTCCGCAATAATAGGTTCTACCCAAATTGCTTTGTCTTGGGCCGGCAGCGACGGTGCAACCAAAAGTTACAAAGTGACATTCCAATCCGGTGCAGTGGCTCCCAAGGATTGCCATTCAGGCAGTATCGTAACAAGTTCTTCTGCCTCAACATTAATTACGGGCTTAAACTCCAATACTCAATATTCCTTCAGAGTGTGTTCCTTAAACAGCAATTCGGACGCATCGCCAGGAATTACGTTTGCCGTATCCACAGCTCCCTATGCAGGCGGCACGATTGTAACGATGGCAGGCATGGGGTTCAGCGGTGGCGACGGGGGGCAGTCAACCGGCGCGGCCCTCAACTTTCCCTCCGCTGTTGTGATGGACTCCTCGGGCAATCTCTATATCGCCGATACGAACAACAACAAAGTACGGAAAGTGAGTGCCAGTGGCCTAATAACAACAGTGGCTGGAAACGGAAGCAGTGGATATTCCGGCGATGGTGGACCGGCCGCCAGCGCCAAGCTCTATTATCCTTCCGCTGTGGCAATAGACTCCGCAGGCAATCTTTTTATCGCCGATACCAATAATCACCGGATTCGCAAGGTGGATGGCAATAGTGGAAATATTTCCACGGTCGCTGGAAATGGGACGGGCGGTTACGCCGGAGATAATGGCCCAGCCGTTAGCGCTAGGCTCAATTCCCCTTCTGGCATAGCGATAGATTCGGACGGTGACCTTTATATTGCTGATACCAATAACCACCGGATTCGCAAGGTAGATAGCAATGGCGACATTTCAACCGTAGCGGGCACCGGAACCGCCGGTTACGATGAAGACGGACCCGACGCTACCAGCAGGAAGCTCAATCGTCCTGTCGGTGTGTTGCTTGATTCTTCGGACAATCTTTATATTGCAGACTCCGCGAATAACCGCATCCGTATGGTGGATGGCAGTGGCATTATTTCAACCCTGGCTGGAAACGGGAGTGGAGGATATTCCGGAGATGGCCGAGCGGCCACCAGTGCGAAACTTTATAATCCGGTCAGTATTGCAATGGATCCCGCCGGCAACTTTTATATAGCAGATATGTACAACAGCCGCATCCGTATGGTGGATATGAAAGATATGAATCGCAAGATTTCAACCGTGGCCGGGAAGAACGGTTCGGGGTTTTCTGGTGATGGCGATTTGGCCACCAATGCGATGTTAAATTCCCCTTCGGGTATTAGCGTTGATTCCTCCGGAAATCTTTATATCAACGATAAAAATAATCATCGCATTCGCAAAATGGAAAGCAGTAGCCATAATATTTCAACCTACGCGGGAAACGGCACCTATGGCTTTTCCGGCGATGGTGGGTTAGCTACCAAAGCAACACTATACAGTCCGTCGGGCATTCATATTGACTCATCGGGGAATATTTACGTTGCAGATACTTCGAATCATCGTATCAGAAAAGTGGATGCAGGTGGCATTATTGCGACGGTGGCGGGAAATGGTCTTGTCGGCTATTCCGGCGACGGGATGGCAACCAACGTAAAACTTTCCTCTCCATCCGGTATTGCCGGTGATTCCTCCGGCAATTTTTATATTGCGGATTCGGGTAATCACCGTGTTCGGAAAGTGGATGTTAATGGCAAACTCACAACAGTGGCAGGAAATGGCGCGGGTGGTTACTCCGGTGATGGTGGGGTGGGGAGTGCGGCGCAGATCAACAGTCCTTCCGCTATTGCCTTGGATCGCTCGGGCAATCTCTTTATTGCGGATAAGAGCAATCATGCAATTCGGAAATTGGATGCCAGCGGAAATATTTCAACCTTTGCAGGAGCCACTAATAGTAACGGCTCGCCGGTTAGCGGGTATTCTGGCGACGGCGGAGTTGCCATAGGCGCACAACTCAACTCTCCTTCCGGCGTCGCAGTGGATAGCTCAGGTAACGTTTATATCGCCGACACAGGAAACCACCGGCTTCGCAGGGTGGATACCAATGGCAAAATTTCGACGGTGGCCGGTTATAGTGTCCCAGGTAGCGCAGGAGATGGCGGAGCAGCCATCGCTGCACAACTCAATTCCCCTTCAGGAGTCGCACTGGATGATGCAGGTAATATTTATATCGCCGATTCATCCAACCACTTAATCCGAAAGATCGATGCAAACGGGATGATATCCACGGTGGCTGGAAACATTACGAGCACACTGTCAAGCGACGGTGGTTTGGCCACAGTTTCCCAACTCAGTTACCCCACCTCTGTCGCGGTGGATGGCGCAGGCAATCTTTATATTGCAGACAAGAACAGCTTGCGGATTCGCAAAGTATGGAAGTAGCGAAATCCTGTTCGTCCTAACAGTTTCTTAACAGATTCTTAAAACCCTCGTGATGTTATCCCGTTAATATCCCCCTGTTTGATGGGTTAAAAAAGGGGGATTCAATGAGAAACAAAGATCTATTGCTTTTAACGCTAGTCGCCTTGGCGGTTAGCTGTAAACTTTTGCTTTCGGCCACAACGTTTCCCGATCTTTATAAGAGTTATGCAGAAGGGATGAAAAGCTATGCCGAAATTATTCGTGCGCAGGCTGAATATATTCGGATGGTGGCGGAGGCGAGGCTGCAGTGGGCGCGTGCACAATTGACTCTGGCCCAGGCAGCAAAAGAATGGGAGGAAGTGCGCCGCCTTCGCGACCTTATCAATCGGATGGAACTCGAACTCCGACGCCTTGCCAGCGACGAATACAAGCAACGCCGGACAATTCAAGCGATAGAGAGCAACGTAAGAACCATTTCTGTGATTAATGTGGGAAGAACCAATGCCTACGTATTTCAAGCACTGCGCTTTTTGTTCATTCGGGTCATTCCCGGCGACATTATCGCCAAAGTATTGTCCCAGTCCGTTCCACCGTTTCCCAAAGAGCAGTTTATTCCGAACAAAAAGGATGTCGTTGATGTGCTAGATTTTCCTGGCGGAACGATTGGCGATTTAGAACAGTTCGTGGAAAACAACCATTACTCGTTTCGGCCATATGGTGGCGCTCACTTAATCTTTGTGGCTTCCTTGTACCATTTTTCTTCTGCGGCACAGACTCGGCTAGAGGAGCTAACCAAAAGAATGGAAGCCATCCGGGCAGGTACTTTGAGTATCTGGAATCCACCTGGAGTCAAACCGATGGAAAAACCCACACCCTCTAAAGACAGCTCAACACCCACTCCACCGCCAAAGCCCAGTCCGGATATCACTGCAGGCGACACACACTCTCATCACTTCTGCCTGGCTGCAAAAGGCGGCTTTAAGTCGTGTCGGGAAGATGGAAACTCTGCGGATACTTGCCTGCTGGCAGATAAGGGTTTTTCGGACTGCAGAAAAGACGGCAAAGGAACAGCCGATTGTATTAGCGCAAAGGCTGGATATGCAGCTTGCCGAGCGGATGGCAATTCGCCATCCAATTGCTTGGCCGCTGACTCTGGCTATAGCGATTGCCGCAATGATGGCCTTGCGCCCTCAGCTTGCATCAAAGGCAAGAGTGGATACAAGGCATGCAGGGACGAAGGCCTTCAACCCCAATTTTGCTTGTCCGCCGATAAAGGGTACACCGATTGCCGGAATGACGGGGGAAGCTCGGAAAAATGCCGGGCTGCCAGGGGCACGTATCGTGCTTGTCGCGAAGATGGCTTTACCGATGATCAGTGTCTGTCTGTTGGAAAGGGGTATAGCCAATGCCGAGATAATGGCTATCCGCCATCGGAATGTTTCAAAACCGATGAAGGTTATCGGGATTGCACGGGCGGGTTTCGAGCTGTTGTAATGCCCCCTAACTTCTCCCCTCTCCCACAAGATAGGCCATCAAGGGGATCTTGTCCTTGGTCAGCACAAAACCCTGCTCACAGCACTTAAGCAGTTCCCTTTGTTTGGGAGTTGCTTTGCCGTTGGATTTCAGTTCAAAGCCTAATCCATCGAAGAAGAAATCAATTTCTGATTTTGTTGTTTCGCTATATAGATAACTTGTTGGGAGCTCTTCCGCTCGTCTCAGTGTTTGTGTCTGAAATGCGCATTCATCGAGCGGAAACGCCGGTACCGATACATGGTATCGACGTCTAATATTATCTCCAATCGCTGCCCACACCCTGGCGATGAATGGATCGAGGGGGTATATTTTTTTTAGTTTGGACGGGAGAAATTTGGCTTTATGTGGATCGAAGCGAGTCATGCTTCGCACAGAAAAGCGATCTTCCTGAATTTCCATGAGTGAACGTATTGTATTTGAACTCTGGATATCGGTCCCTTTCTTCAGGCTCTCATAACTCACCCGAGAATTAAGTGTTTCTCTGAGCCGTTTCGCCAGAGCACAGAGACTCCGTTCAGGGGTTCTTAGTTTTGACCAGCTTCCCAAAATCCAATCGACATATATCTTGTAGGTCATGTCCGTAACAGTACCTTCTCTTCTGTACTCTCCGATCGCCCTGGGGAAGCCTCCGGTGACACAATACTCGTCCCACATCTTCCTCCAAGAGACTTGTTGAGCGCCCAACCATTCCTGAGTCACGTGCTTGTAATGAAAGCTTCGCAATGATCTTGTCTCATCTGGATAGAAGAAATCCATGTACTCTCGAAAGCTCCATGGCCGCGCAAAAATCGTAAGCCCCTCACCTTTTCTTCCTGGCAAACGTTCGCCGCTTTCGAGAAGATATCTCGCCTCGCTCCCGGTGCACCAAACGCGGCAGTGTTTTAGTAACCCTTCGGAGTAAAGAGATCGGAGTGCCAGGT
>JACQOU010000287.1 GCA_016207775.1 Deltaproteobacteria bacterium | reverse complement strand
TTCGTAGTCATTGTAATCTCGCCCCCCTTCCCGTTGCCCAAGTAAAAAAATCGGATGCTGCATCTTTTGAAACTTTGCCAACCCTGGAAATCATTGTGGCCCCCGCTTTTGTTCAAAGCCGTTTTCAAAAACTAAAAGAAAGAAAATTTCTATCTGTTCATTTTTATCCCTTCCAAAAACCTAATATTCTCGTCACCGATCCCGAACAGACCATTGAAATTTTCATTAAAGCTTTTCCTGAAATGCGATTTGGGGCAATCATTGGTGAACGGGTCGAGCGAATGGTTTATCCACCTGCACTGTACAAAGCTATCTCGCAAATACTTCGAAGAAAGAACATTTCCTACTTTGAAATTATTAATGATGCGGCTGACACACAAGGTATTGATTACATATTAAAGGCAGGCTTTGTTCCCAGCGCTTACTTCCCAAGCCTCAAAAGAAGCGGCGAGGCACGCAGGGATTACGTCGTTTTTGGGAAGTGTTATGAGAAGTTCATCATGGAAAGTACTTTAACCAATCCGCATCTGAATTACCTTTCTGAATATGAAAAATGCGAGAAATCTGCAAATTGCTCCTAAATGATGTGAGGTTCCATTCAAGCTTCAAAATCAAACGATATTCTGCGTCTAAATCGGCCATAGGTTTCCAATTCTTGCAAATCCGGTTAGCGGTTATCGTCCTCAGGTGGAGCTTGTTTTTCCCAATCAATTTCCAAGATATTTTTAAGAACCTCTTCACTTTCCGCCGTGAGTATTCGGTATTCATCATTCGAAAGATCCGAAATATATCCCTTAAAGTAAACTTCTAGGAACGTGATGTAGATGATTTCTTCTCCCTCCGTTTTTCTATAAATGAGACGGTATCCACCCGACTTTCCCATCCCAGGAACAGCAACGCGCATCTTCCGCAGTTTATTGTGGCCCGGTATTACCGTGCCATATTCAGGGTATTGTTTTAGAACAAGTTTAATTTTTTCTAAGGAGTGGGAGACATGGTGCCGCGACTTCTTCGCGCTTTTTTCGCAGCGGGGAGTAACGTGAAAGAAAACCTCATAGTCCTTTGGGGTCTTCTTCTGTTCCATACATCATCAATTCGGGATCGAGTTTTTGCATCATCTCGGCATATGTCCAGGCAGGCTCCGCATGGCTGAGTTCAGATAGGTCTTTCGCGCTCATCTGACCAAGTCGAACAACAACGGAATCTATGGTCGCTAATTCCTCCGAACTGAAACAGGTCATATCCGGTTTCTTTAGTTGGCGGACGTTAAACCGTCGCAAATCCCGTGCTTCATTAAGGGAGGTGCTCTTAACTTCAACTGCCTCATCTTTTGCGAGCTTTTTCAGGACTTTTTCGCCGCGACTGGGTACTGGACCAAAGGGGTATTTAATATATTCGGAACCAGTGATCGAAGAACCATGAGAACGCAGATGAGTGACATCGGAAAAAAACACAAGTTTATACAGCTTGGTCAAACCAAGATCAGAGATCTTTGAATGACCAGCCAAATAAAGGATCAAGTTAGCCAACTTTTTAGTATCAACACTCATCGCCCACCTTATACCAATTCTAGCATTTAATGTCCAAAGATCGCCGCCAAATGTAACATTTATTTTTGCGCAGTCACTTAGGTATCTACCGTGGAATCATACAAGGCATACGGGGTGCTAATGAGCACATCATCGAGGTACCATTCATCGTTTTTCCCCATTCGTCCTTCAAATCTGAATTGCACGGTCGAGCTGAAACCACTGGTAATCGTTACCCGAACAGAAGGCCGAGTGTAAGCGCCTTCCCATTTATTAGAGGAATCTGAATACAAAGAGGTCCAACCAGAACCATTATTCATTGAAAGGGTAAAACTGCTTCCATCATCCCGCTTGTACGAAAAGCGGACCACCACCTGGTCATAACAACTTAAATCGTAAGTCGGGGAAATCAATCGTGCTGTTGCCGTACCGTTACCCGCTTTAGTTGCTTTGGCATGGTAAGTACCATTGTTGGGTGCATCCGAAGATATCACGCTCCAGCTGGTACCCCCATCATTATCTTGGGTCCAGGTCGCACCAAAGCCACCCGATTCGAAACCGTCATTGAGGATCGTATAGGGGTTTGGATTTCTGTATCTTAAAGTAAGTGCCTGAGATATTTTCCTGCTGGCTGTCTTGCTTGGGATATAACCATTGCCTGTGATGTCGTAAATATTGCTGCACTTAGCGACTGTGTAGTCATAACTGCCAACATTCACACCTCCCACATTCATCGTTTGTTCAGCGCTAGTTCCGCTCCAGGAAGAATTGATTCGTGTACTGTAATAACGACCTTCTTGAAGCGCCGTTTGTGCCAAAAGCCTTGCTTGAGCCAAATCCTCTGCATTCTGTGCATCCGAAAGGGACCCAAGCTGCACAGTAAATAGTCCAAGGCCGATCATTAAGAGCAAAAGGAGCAACAAAAGAACATAAACGGACACCACGCCCGGGTGTTTATTTTGAAAAGATGGAAATTTCATCGACTAACCAATCGTGTCCATTAGTCTTAAGCGTTAGGTTAAAACGAATTTGGTTCGAGGCATTGATCGTATAGCTCGATAAATCGACCGCACCTGTCAGGGCCACCGCTGCATTACGCGCAATAGAATCGAGATACACTTGGTGCCAACTGCCATCATAAAAATCAACGCTGAAGCTCTCACCGCTACTCATATTAGTATCGCCCATATAGTTGAACGTCAGCATGGGAGAAGTAATCCGACTCAGATCAATAGGAATAACCGCCGTAGCTGTTTCACCGCCACTGTTGCCAGTTGCCCTCGCGTCAAGAACATACCGTCCCGAGAGATTTGTTTTGCTCTCAACCGAAAGGGTAGTTTTGTCTGTGGCCGTAAGCACCCATCCCTGGGAAGAGGAAGTGATGCATTCGAAGCCATCATAAAAAATTATTTCCCGTTCTTTCTTGTTCGCAAATACGGAACTTTGAATCATGAAACTCGTATTGTTAGTACCATTCGATGCAAGTTTAATGGTAGTCAAATTACCCAGTAACGAAAAGGCCGTGCTAGCGGTGGTCATGCTTTTTAGAAACGGCTTTCCTGAGCTACACGATGGCGCAGTCGA
Organism: Deltaproteobacteria bacterium; assembly: GCA_016207775.1. Taxonomy (GTDB): domain Bacteria; phylum Bdellovibrionota; class FAC87; order UBA2466; family UBA2466; genus JACQOU01. The sequence continues at coordinate 6,853 of JACQOU010000287.1, read as the reverse complement.
GGTGGCCTCGCTTTTTTGAAGGAGATCCGAGCCGCTCCAGTAGTAGTAAACACGGTTACCTGCACTATTGATGTAACAAAGTTCGTAACATTGGGAACTATCAACATAAACGGCCTGCGCGTTTGCCAAATCTTGACCGAGAGTTTCGATCCCATTAGCGAGCTTGCTTCTTACTTGGTTAAAACTTAAACCCTGGTCGAAATGCTTTAAATAAACCGGGTACAAAGCCGCCAATGCCGTAATAATCAGCGAACCCACTACAATGGACAATATCACTTCAGTGAGCGCAAACCCCTTCTGAAAAGGTACATCCTTCCTTTTCAGAGAACTCTGAAAAGGAAGGATGTACCTTTTCAGAAATGTAAGATGCTTTCTAGCCATTAGTGCAAAGCAAATACCTTGTAGAGATCGACACTCCGGTTCCCTGTGTTCCAGGAAATCGTAACTTTGACCAATCGAAAATCCGTTGTCCCGGCTGGCTGGGAGTCGTAGTTGGCTCTTCCCGTTGGTCCACTGGTTACATTGGACACATTAAAAACATTAACCATTTGTGAAAAATCAGAAAAGTCAGTTAAGGCATTGCCGCTTTCATCCCGCGGCGGAGAAAGAGGACCCCAATCGCTTGTAAAATAATTATAGTCTGCTATATCGTCGAAATTTCTTCTGTCATAGCCGGATAATTCCGGGCCATCGGACGCAAAATGTCTTTTTGAAATTTCATCCATGAGCGCTTGGGCAAGTCCGAGCGCTTTGGTTGCCATGATATTGTCTGATTCTTGGGTGTAAGCCACCGATAATATATGACCGATCGATGGAAGGGCTATGGCAATGAGCGCAATAGCCAAGAGCAGTTCGATTATATTGAAACCTCTCGTTGAGAGCCGTGTTGAACGCATGTTATAATAAAGATGTTCTCCAACCCATTTTAATAATCTGGAAAAGTTAGAGGCACGGATGAGTGAGACGTTCAGTGACCCAAAGATTGATCTTGTACGGGTCCCTTTTTTGGAAGGTCTTTCAAGAGTGTGCATGTTGCTCGCGCTGGGGCATTTTTTGTGTATCCCGCCGCTGTATTTCATGGCCGTACAATCGCACGGCCACCCCTTGCTCAGAAATTATATCACCGCTATAACCATAAGCGGTATCCTATTGACGGTCATCGCGCTTTTTAGTCGGATACAGAGGTTTCGATCGACCCTGTCCTACCTTTCCTTCTCGCTTCTTTTCGTGCAGGTCACTTATTTCCTCTTCCACATTAAGAGCTTTTTCCATCCGGTAGTTATGTTTTATCCACTGCTGTGCATTCTTGCCCCCCCCGTACTTGGAAAGAGAGGCTCTTACTTTATTGTAATTGCCAGCCAGGTCATTATGCTTTTGTTCTATTCACTTGAAAACCAACGTGCCGCCCTGTGGCAGTTAGTGCTTATGGTGATTGGCCTGACATTCGCAGGTTACTTGTCCAATATCGTCTGGGGCGGAATGTTAGATAGGGAAAGCAAATTAAGAAAAACCTTGAATGAACTGAAAAAGAAGTCCGACGAAATGGAAACCTGGATTCAGCAGTTGGGGCGGGCCAGCTCACTGATCAGCGCTGGCCAACTGTCCACTGCACTTCCCACCCCACCTCCCTTCAGAGTCTTTGCAGAGCTGACCCGCAGTCTTGAACAAATGCAGGAAAAGCTTCGTGCCTATTTTGCAAATCTGCTTCTGAAAGACAGGATAGGGAGCATTGGACTATTGGCATCCGGAATTGCTCATGAACTCAATACTCCTCTGACCACTCTCCAATTCTTGCTCGATAGGGAAAAACGTATTCCCGTTGATTTGAAAGATGAGATCCTTTTAGAGGTGGAAAGAATGAGCGGTATTACAAAGGGATTGCTTCAATTTGCAAGCCCGCGTGAAGCCCAGCTCATGGACCTGAATGCACTCGTACTGGAAACGGAGCCCCTCCTCCATCGTGCAAAAAAAGACAGGGTGGAACTTGAATTAGATCTCGAAAAGAGCGCGCTGCCGATCACCGTTGTCCCCAATCAAATTCAACAGGTGTTGCTCAATCTTTTTATGAACGCCAAGGATGCAATAGAAAATACGAGTAAGCCAGTGATTACTATTCGTACCCGACGTAAAAGTGACTTTGCCTTTGAGCTAATCGTTGCAGACAACGGCTGCGGGATGGACTCCCAAACGCTTTCAAGAGTGCTCGAGCCTTTCTATACTACAAAGGCTCCGGGCCGCGGTACGGGCCTTGGTCTTTTTATTGTTCATCAGGTTTGCGAAGCCCATAAGGCGACGCTAGAAATTGAAAGTAGCCTTCAGAAGGGCACTACCGTGAGGCTTTCTTTCACGCCAGCTGAAGCAACCCCATTACAGAAAGCGGCATAGGAGCTTCGTTTAATGGCTGACATTCTGATTATTGAAGATGACCTTAAGCTTCGTACTGAATTGCAACGCCATCTGGAAGCACAGGAACACGGAGTTATATGCGCATCGGACGGTCGTGAGGGGTTAACTGCTTTACAGGAACTTAGCTGTGACGTAGCCATCCTGGATATACGCCTTCCAGTGATGTCCGGAACTGAGGTATTGAAGTTGGTACATGCAACGCTTCCTTTACATCCACCGATCATTATTATCACCGGGCATGGAGACAAGGAAATTGCAATTCAATCGCTCCACTTTGGAGCTTTCGACTTTATTGAAAAGCCATTCGCCCCGCACATACTGGATGAGGCCATTGGGAGAGCTGTGACTGAGAAAAAACAGGAAATTCTGAGACGAAAAGCCCAAATCGAATCCATGAGAAGTGGAGTACTCACGAAACGTGAAAGTGAAGTGGCTACTTTGGCAAGCCAGGGGCTCACGAACGAGGATATTGCACAAAAACTTGAGCTCACCTCTGAAACGGTTAAATCCCACCTCAAAAATATCTTTAAGAAACTCGGTGTCAGCAACCGAACAGCTTTATCAAACCGTCTTGTGCAGAAGGAGTAGTATCTTTTACTTCTTCTTTGGCGCTTCAACCTCCATGGCAAACAGGTCACGTACACCATTCATGAGGTCACCCATCGAATTTTCCAACCGTTTGAAATAACCTTCATCAGAAGCTGTGTTTCTCGATTTGCCGCCCTTCGATGGCTGCATGCCAAAAAGAGAGTAGATGATATTCATGATCCTCCGGGCGATGGACTGCTGGCGCTTTGTATCCTCGGCATATTCATTGTACATGGCCTCAAAGCGCTGCTGCTCATTTTGATTTTTCGCAGAAGCAGATTTGTTGGCCTTTTTCTCATCCGTTTTCTTCTGCTCATCTAGGATCTGTTTCATATCGTTTAAGGCCTTACCCACATTTTCTGCAAACACCTGGCCCCCGTATAAACATAGGAAAGCAACTAAGACGACTTTTTTCATTTCTGCCCCCTACAAATCAAGAATGGCTTTTCTTTTTTTTCGGCTAAAAACTTAGAATAAATGAGTCGCAAGGTTGGGTGGCTGGGTGCAAGCCTAAGTGCATGGAAAAAGGCCAGTTCTGCCTTTCGGCAATTGCGATCCATGACATTGAGCACTGCCAAGTCCATGTACAGTGTCGCCAGCTTATCCGCAGGCCAATGGTAGCGGCTCAACCTAGCAAAGGCTTGCTCAGCTGCCGCCAAATTTCGAGTGCGAAAGAAATACAAAAACTCGACGGACAAAACAACGGGGTGATCGGCAGCTAATTGTTTAGCCCTATCAATATATGGACGGGCCAGTGCCGCGTTTCCCTGATCCCGTTCAAGGTACTCGTTAGCCGCGGAGACCCAGCCGAAGATTGCCTCTGGATGCGTTTCGGCTTCCGCTTTTGCAAAATCCAAGCGAGTGCTCAGTTGGGACGCCCTGCCCTCGAGTCGCGCCACGTAGTAAACACAAAGCAGTGACAAAGCAACCGGCAGCCAGCGGTTTTGCAATGTGTGAGCCCACAATACCAAGAAAGCAAAAAGTGCAAGCGTGGGGAAATACCAGTAGTGTTCGGAACCCAAGTTGTTGTTTGGAGTAAACAAGTACATGGCGGAACTGACCAAAAGAAGACTTCCCCAGTACCGATTCCATCCCCTTTTGGAAACCACAACAAACAGGGCTGTGAACCAACTCACGATAATAAAAACAGAGCCGGCAATTCCAAGCTCGCTCCCCAAACCCTGGCGCATTTTTAAGCGTATGGATGTTAGTCCAAGACCGCTGATAAGTTTCCAAACACCTTCGATGATTGCGCGGGCTGCAAGACGCAAGTGTTCTGCGAACCCAAGCACTCCCAAACCAACATTACCTGCATAAGAAAAATACGCCGATTGGTCTCTCAATATTCCGAGCAACAAAACAAGGAGCCAAGGAAGCTCTAACAACAGGATAAGCATAACAATGCGGTGCAGGCGAACTTTTGGTCGATTGAGCAAGGGCAAGACAAGCGCAATCGGTAAAATAATCGCAAAAACTTCCTTACTGAGTATGGACAGACCCATTAAAACAGAAACATAAAAAGCAAAGTTCCTGTTTTTCCAAAAGGGCGGCCCAACTTGAACGGTGAGCAGACATGCCAACGCAAATAGAGTACCCAGCATCTCTCCGCGAAATTGGGCGATCACTAGAGTTTCGCTATGGATTGGGTGAACAGCAAACAACAAGGCAGCCCAGAAGGCTACTATACGGGGAACGGCTTTGGTTCTAGACCTATTCAGCAGACAGAGCCTAGCAGCCAAAACACGCAAGTTAGCATACGCAAGCAAAACCACAAGACAGTGGCAAACAATTGAAACAGCTCGATGGCCGGCTACCGTACCCGACCCTATCCAATGGGCGAGGGCCATCACGAAGTTAGCAACAGGTTTTGATTCCTGAAGCTGGAATTTGAAACAATCCCAAAAACTATTTAGGCTGTGCAAAGAAAGATTGGAAGCGACAAACTCAATATCATCAAAGAGGTATTCCCCGAAAAGAAGCCGGCTCCACGGCAGGGTGGAAAAAACAATTAAGATGACTATTAATTGTCGATCTTTTTTGTCCCACACCTTATTTTTCATAGCTGCTGCAAATGGCGTCTTGTTCCCGACGATAAATTCCGTTCCCTGGGTCGAGTGCAATGGCACGGCCTAGTCCGTTACTTGCACGCCCACAGTCCCTATGCTTTTTACTCAGTTGGGCGAACTCGTAGTAGAAGCGTGCAAGTTTTCTGGGATGCCACCCAAAGGTGTCCATTTTTTTCAAAGCGGCCTCAGCAGCCAATACATCGCCCTGCTTAAGGAAATACAGACACTCAACGGCTTGCACACTGGGATGCTTGGGCTCCATCGCTTTCGCCTGTTTGAGGAAGGGCAGAGCAGCCCGTGCCGATTTTGGCTCGATTTGTACTATTGGCTCGCTCTGTACCAGCAGAGTATTAGCGGCATTAACCCAGCCAATGACACTCGTTGGATTCGTCCTGATTTCAGAAAGGCTGCAGGCGAGCCGGCTACTGACCTGTTGCAGCCGTTCCTGAAGTTGAAAGGATAGATACGTCCCATAGACAAAAAGAAGAGTCCATCCAGCCAGCGCAAATCTTGAAGGGAGCCTGACTAAAGTCATCAGGTATCCGAGACACGCCACAAGTCCTATCGTCGGCAAATACCAATAATGTTCCGAGCCCACGTTAGCGTTAGGTACCAAAAGATAAAACAACAGAGTGAGCATGGTCCACAAAACCCAAACGCGTATTTCTTTTTTGACTGCCATAAAGGCGATTAACCCAAATCCTGTCACTAAGAAAAGTAACGAAGCAATCAGACTCATGCCATTTTTGGGATCAAACCTATCCCACAGGCGGACCATAATCAGACCCCAGCCCGTCACCCCCTTAACCAGCCCCTCTTGAAAAGCCTGGGCAGCAAACGGAATGGCTTGCTTGATACTCACAGCAGAAAAACCAATCTTGCCATCGTAAGAATAAAGACCGTGCCGATCCCTGAGCAACTGCTCAAACAGAGGAACGGCCCAAAACAGGGTGATTCCAGCCATCACAACACAAAATTGTCGTCGGTTCCGCCGCTCGCCACAGGTTTGCCAATAAGCCGCCATGAGGCACGGAGGTAAAAAGATCAAGCACACTTCTTTACTCAAGAAAGCCAGGCCACAAAGGAGAAAAAGCAATACCATGGGTGTCTTTGCAAGCAGCACCATGGGTGTCTTTGCGAGGAGTGTAGCGACGAACCCATTCCGACGAGATTGCTTCGTCGCTGTGCTCTTCGCAAAGACTGGTAAGTTTATGGTCACTAGCAGCGCCAACAATGAAAATGTTGCCGCCAACAATTCCCCGCGAAACTGCGCAATAATAATGGTTTCACTGTGCAGAGGCAGGATCGCAAACAAAAACGCAATCCATAAAGGAATCGTCACTTTGGACTTTTGCATTTTCCATAATTGCAACAGCGTCAAATAAAGAAGGCAGGTCACCGTTGCGTGCAGCAATATGGAAAGCAGCCGTTGCCCCGCCACAGTTCCCTTTCCCCAAAAATGGCCTAACGCCAAAAAGAAATTGGTAACAGGCTTGGATTCCTGAAGCTTGAATGCAACGGCTCCGCCAAATGACTGAACAGCATGGAGATCGGGATTGGATTCAACCAAAAGAACATCGTCGTATAAAAACTCTCCCCGTAACGCTGGAAAATAGCAAAGCATGCAGATGAAAAAGAGAAATGCCAGATGAATGACAAGTCTTCGTGAACCTATTTTCTTTTGCTTCGACATAATTTCAGGTGGTCGTTTTTCTTATCTTTTAAAAATTTCAAATAAGTACTGCCAATTTCTTGATTTTGTGGATCAAGACGAGTGGCACGAAGAAACGAAC
>JACQOU010000272.1 GCA_016207775.1 Deltaproteobacteria bacterium | reverse complement strand
GTTTACAGCATAAACTCCGTTGGAAAAGCTTGTAACCATCGCTTGATTATGTTGTTCGTCCTCAACTATCAAGTTCGTGACCGCTGTCGGTAGCCTGTTGTACAGAGCCCCATTTGGATCGCGGGAGAGGATTGTAAGATTTATATTTCGATCCCCTTGCACGACTTGGGATACGACCCAGGTTGCTTTGGCATCAAATTGGTTCTGCACTTGAATCTTCACCTCGTTGGAGGGGACCTGAACATCACCCGCGCTAGTGGCTACTGTTGCAATCAGCTGGAGATTATAATCTCCTTCAACAGAGCCGGGATTCAGTGTGTAATACACATAATCCGGCCCTGAGGCTTGCTGCGAAAGTGTTACGCTCGAGGCACGATTCCTATTTTGGTCAGTAACTTGGTAATCAAAACTTTTTACACTGACGTTGGGTCCTATGACTTTGGCGCTAATCAGTCTGCCCTGATCAGATACGTTTACCTGAATGGAAGAAGATCCATCAGTCTTAAAGGAGAGGATTCCTCTTGAGCCCCCGTCCGCGCTTCCGTCATCGGGAGGCTGCGGATTGATCACAGGCGGTGGTGGCGGGTTGATAACCTTCGAAATCCTGTCGACTCCACCGCTGGAACAAGCCCCTAGCGATAACAAGATAATCAGCAGTGCCAGTAAAATGCACTGACGAGTCCAATTATGGCCGTTGACCAGGCCCATGGCGAATGTCCTCCAACTCTTTGCGCGGGGTCAGGGACTTAAGCACGCACAGGTGTTAGCACAAGAAGGTGTGGTTACTAAGGCGTGTTGGGTGCAGGCATCGTCTAGTCAAAAAGACTGCAAAGAGTGCGCCGAGTTTTCAAGCGTAAAGCAACGGCTACTATTGAATAACATTTAAGCAGACGGCCAAAGTTCCTTACAAATCTTATGATTTTTAAAGCTTTGTAATGTCCGATTGTTAGACAGGGCATCGTTTACTGCAGGGATACGCTAAGGCACGTTGTAATACTTCTCCAAACTCAGTTGGCCAGAGTGGTTTCCGTACGAACGGTGGACCGATAAGCGAATAAGAGCTTTTTGTCCGCTCGCAAGGTATTGGCTTTCGATAGGCAACTGGCCTAAAGAAATCCGAAAATGATTTCCATCAAGCGCAATATTGTCTGCACCTATCTTACCCTGGTACCGAAGTCGATAGATGAGTGCAGCTTTGGTGTAGTATTCAATGCTAAAAGAGGTTTTCACTAGCTGGGATACTCCTTGCAGATCGACCACCTCAACCCACATGGATTTGCCGCTTCCACCCGCATCAGACAGCGCGAGCTTCAGCGCTTCCTGAGCATACAAGGCTCCCTCAAAAACGAAGACTTTTTTCCCCGGTGAATCGCTGATCTCTTGACCTACGACCCAGATATTGGACGGATATTCAAGTTGGGCGCTCCCATTTCGAAGCGTGAGATGCATTTTCTGACCAGCGAAATCTGTTAGCGGTCGACTTGCCTTCCAATCAAAACCGTACAGTATTTCAACTCTTTCGCGGAACAGTTGGTAATGGTTATTTAAATCAGAGCCGGGTGCAAAGAGTGAACGCGCCCCCGTTTTGCTGTCCCAAACGTTGTCCGATAGTTCGAACGGACCATTGAGCATATTTTCCATAGCGACCGTAAGGGCAGGGGTCACGGGCAGCAACGGAGTCATTTGGGGAATCAGCGTAACCTTTCCGTACCATCCACTCGTTCCGGTTCTGCCTTGCATGCCGGAATTACCGGGATGGCCATCCATACAATGGTACATTTTAGTGGTCCCGCCTTCTACGACGGTCCAGCAGGGTACTGAACAGTGGCAAGGATACCCACCTTGTCCACCATATCCCGCCCAACCACCTCTGCCGGGAATGGCTCTCACCAATATGCTCCTGAGATTATTTATCTCATCAAAATAAACGGTGAGCTCTCCCGCATTGCCGCCATTTCCTCCGTCACCCCCTGAACCACCCGGTCCTCCACACGCTCCCATTAGATCGGTATGAACTCCATGGGGTTGCATGCAGGAGTAAGCATCGCCACCCCGCCGGCCATTTTCTGCAGGACCCCCATCGCTTCCTGAAAGATTATAGGAACCCTGTTGTCCTTCGGCATAGAGGGTTAAGTCGCGTCCCTGATAACCGGGCATTCCGTCACGTCCGGAATATCCATTTTGCCCGCACATTCCAAAAGTTTGTTGGCGAGTTGCTGAAGCAACCGGCGAAAAAAGTAAGAAGCCAAAGAGCACCAAGAAAAAGCTTCTCATATGGGGACTCCTGATTTGAGTGGTTGTAAGGATCGCTATCTATTGTACCTAAAGTGGACAGGTTTCGATTGAAAATATGAAAGAGGTGTGGCGCCAAGCGTAAGAGCTGTTTTGCGAGGGCTAAAGATTAGCGACAATGCTTGCAGGTTAGCGGGTGAACGACGAAGGATGCTCTTTCCTAACGGGCTCAAAAGCAGTTCCAACAAAGATCCAATACGTATAATCTCTGGTGAGATCGTACTCGCGTCCGTTTGAGGCTTTGACTTTTTTGACTTCGACATCGGCGTCCAGAAGACTGTCGTATTGTTCTCCATTTTGAATGGGAATTTGCCAATGGATGACGCCTAAAGCTTTTGTAAAGCCTAAATCCGTAATGAGTGAGCCGCTGTTTCCTTCTATGATCGGCCGAGTGTCCTTGTCGACAAAGATATGATGCTTGGAATCTAATAGTAGGGATTTTCTCTCCTTCGTTTTTGCAGTGTAACCGTCTAACGGTTCCCATTTTTCGTAGGGTGGTGTCCGGGTGTTTCTGGGACTAATCATCTTTTGCCCTTTGTGCGCCTTGCGAGAGGCATACGTAAATTTTTTAGGTACAAATTTCGCGCCAAAAGCATACTTACTTCTCATTCCGAACGGATCAAAGGCCCAAACGGTAATGGATTCAGAGACCTTGCTAATATCCGAAAGGGAACCTGGAAATACGTCGATTTCATTCGAATGCTCTTCCGATATCGATAGCAGTGCGATGTCATCCTTGTCTTCATCACCAACATATTTCAATGACACGGGATGAATCATTACTCTTTCTGACGGTCTGTTCTTCCGATAGCTGATGATGATGTAATCCTTCTGAATGTCGAGTGCCTCCTCCACGGCGATACAGTGTGCATTGGTTGAGATAATTCCTTTAATGATATGAGCACACGAGCAATGACCAATGATGTTGTTTTTCATCATGGTGAGCAAGAAACAGAAGGGAGACTTCAGTGAAGTTTTCTCTATGGCTGCGTGTTCATTTCCATTCTCATCCAAGAGCTGGAACTTTTCGGCGTATTCCTGACGAGTGTAGCCTTCCGGTTTGGGACGATAATAACTGGAGTCGCTTCCTCCTCCGCCACAAGCGGATAGAAGCGAAAGAAGCCCACAGAAAAACAAAGACAATGCAACTTTGGTTCCACCAACATTTCCCATCCACTCCTCCTATGCTCGGGACAAAGAAGGGACATAAAATACATAAACGCAATGTTGAGCACAAGGAAAATTGGCGCAGAGCGACAAGACCGGGACCGTGTGTCAGTTTTTAGGTATAATATCGACCAGTTGCGGTAGGGCCACCCCTGCTTTCTCGAAGATGCTCTCATCCGCAATGGCGGACAACTCGGTGACCTCAGGGTTAATCTCAACCACATAGGAACCACATTCTTTAGCTATCAAAGGAAGGGAGGCGGCTGGATAGACGACGGCAGAAGTTCCAATGCACAAAAATAGTTGTGAGCGCCGGGCTGCGCTCTCGGCTTCCTCGAACGTTTGCGTTGGTAACGACTCGCCAAACCACACGACGCCGGGGCGGACCAAGCCTCCGCAATCACATTTAGGAACAGTGGTTTGCGCCAGATTCGCATCATTAAAATCTTTTGCGCACGTCATACAGTAATTTTTATCAATGTTGCCATGAAGGCAAAGAACTTTGTGGCTTCCCGCTCGCGCGTGCAGGTTATCAACGTTTTGAGTCACCAACGTAAAGTCCTTAAAATGTTTCTCCATCTTTACAAGTGCAATATGAGCCGGGTTTGGGGATACGTTCTTGAGAAGGGTCTTGCGGTAACGGTACCATTCCCAGACCAAAGCAGGGTTTGCCAGGAAGGCTTGAACGTTCGCTAGCTCTTCGGGTTTGAATTTTGACCAAAGCCCTTCGGGCCCACGGAAAGTGGGAACTCCGCTTTCAGCGGAAATGCCCGCTCCGGTAAGCACACAAACGGAGTTGCAACTTTTAAGTTTGGAAGCAAGCTTTGCGGTTATCTGAATCAAAACCCGAGCACCTTTCAACCTTGATGGTGTACTATCTCGATTATGCCTTTTTTTAGGAATGACGCAAATGCCCTCGCGCAGTTCGTCGCTGCATAGAACAATGGGAGTATCATCTTAAAAGGATGTACCTTTCCAGAAGGGGGGAATATTGAAATATCTGGGGTGTTTTCTGTTCGCGCTGGCACTTGTTTTGTGCCGCTGTTCCACATTGCGTCCTTTGCCGCCGGAAAAGATAGAGACTCTCAGGCAGGCCGTTCAGAAAAATGACGGAGAAATATTTCAGCGTGAGTTGCCCAATCAGCGATTTAATGACCTTTACTATTACGACCAGATGAACTTTGTAGAGCTATTAAAATTAGCTGCCAGCAAGGGAAAGAACTGTAACCTTACCATTGTGGGGCCACTTCTTGATTCCGGGGCGTACATTCCCGGTTTTATGTTGAGAGAGGATACGGCTAGCCGCGCACTTTGCCCCCGGGTGGCTGAAGCAACTTTTGTGAGAGGGACTCAAGAAGATCGGTATATAGCTGCTGTTCTTGTTCAAAATGTGTTTGTCGCAAAGATCAATTCAGCGGTTTCACAAGCACCCAGCCCATCGGACATGGATCATGTTGCAATACTGGCCCCGCTCTTTCACTCGATTCATAAAACTCTCGATATGGAATGCACGAATGGTCAAAAGAGCAGCTGCACTCTTGCGGGAAAATACGTAAAAACGTTGGAGCAAATTGAATTAGTCGTCCAAGCAATAGAGAAACGTGGAGCAAAAACGAGGGAGCTCGCCTCGGCCTTGGAAGAGGCAGTGGATTCAGACCAGGGCGTTGCATACGCCAGGCCCGAGTAGCACCCACCCAACCGGTATAACCATTTGAAATCATACTAGTTAACGCATATTGACAGGTATGCGGTTCTGTGAGATAGGACCTGCGCATCTGAGCTTTGAGGAATCTTTTGGGTAGGGGGCACTGAACCAAAAAGGAGTGCTCCCATGGTTAAGCAAAAGCGGTTGTTTGTGGCTAGTTGTCTCGCCCTTATTGCCACCTCAATGGCGTTTTCAATTCGGGCCGACATCATTCCAGCCTTAAAAGTTGATTTCAGTTTTACAGACACACAAATGGGCGTTGTCGCTGGGCCCGGCCTGTGGGGTTTTGCGATCACGATTGTGCTGGGCGGAATGCTGGTTGATGTACTGGGCATGGGAACGCTAATGGCGCTTGCGTTTGTGGGGCACGTCGCCGGAGTGTTGCTGACAATTTTTGCCACGGGCTTCCAATCGCTTTATTTTGCAACCCTTCTCATCGGTCTTGCCAATGGAACGGTCGAGGCGGTCATTAACCCGCTGACGGCTACCCTCTACAGCGATAGCAAGACCAAGCATCTCAACATGCTGCATGCTTGGTGGCCGGGAGGGCTTATTGTCGGCGGACTAATGGGCTATGGAATAACCAAGATAATGGGATTGGATGCTCCTGATGTAACGGTTGCCGTACTGAGTATGGGTTGGAAAATCAAAATGGCGCTGATTTTGGTGCCGACCCTTATCTATGGTTTCCTACTGTTTGGGCAGCCCTTTCCAAAAACTGAAAGGGTGGCAGCCGGTGTCTCTAACAAAGAAATGTTCTCCCAAGCACTTCACCCATTGTTTATTCTTTTTGCCGTTTTAATGATGATGACCGCTGCTGCTGAGCTGGGCCCTGATCAATGGGTGGGCAATCTGTTACAGAAACTTGTGGGAATACAGGGTGTGCTTTTGTTGGTTTATACCGCAGGTATCATGTTTGTTCTCAGACATTTTTTCTCGGGTCCCCTTATCCAAAAAATGAATCCGCTGGGAGTGCTGGTATTCGCCTCTCTATTAACGGCTCTGGGTCTTTACTGGCTTAGTTTCTCGACATCCGCGTTCATGGTTCTTTTGGCGGCTACCATCTTCGGGATCGGGAAAACTTATTTTTGGCCAACCATGCTTGGGGTAGTTGCCGAGCGATTCCCTAAAGGTGGAGCCCTGCTCTTGGGGCTGATGGGCGGTGCCGGAATGTTCTCGGTTGGATGGCTGGCGACGCCGATTATGGGTGCTATTCAGGACCATTATGCGGTTCAGGCGCTTTCTCCTGAGGTTCAGGAAAGAGTGGTCAGCCACGGGGGTATCGACGAAAGAAAGGTTATGGAGGTTAAAGAGCCTGCTGTTCGTCAGGAAATCGAACAGGCTGAACAGCATTCTGCAGCGATGACGTACCGTTGGATCTCTTTAGTTCCGGCCATATTAACAATCGTCTTTTTTCTTCTTTTCTTTTCGTTTCGCCAGCGAGGTGGATATCAGGTGATTCACCTTGAGAAGAACAACCGAGTCTAACTTCATCAAGGAGGAATAATGGAAAAACTAAGAGTGGGGATGATTGGAGCGGGGTTCGTTGCCGGGTTTCATACGCGGGCGATGGTTCAGCTTAGAAGTATGGAGCTGACAGGTCTGCATGCTCTAGGCGGTTTCGATGCATTGGCCGGTTGGGCGAGAAAACATGATCTTGGGCCGGCGACCATATATCCAACTATTCGAGAGATGGCAGAGCATGTGGATGCCATTGCCATTTATTGTCCCAATTACTTGCGTCTTGAAATTATGGAGGAAGTAGCAGCTGCAAAAAGGGCCGGCGCTGCTTTCAAGGGGGTCATTTGCGAAAAACCCCTCGGTCGTAACGTTGCTGAGGCTAGGCGCATTGTTGCACTTGCAGAGGAATGTAAGCTCCTGACTGCCTATTTCGAAAATCAAATTTTCATGAAAGCCATTCAAACACAGATGCGGCAACTTGAGCCTGTTCAGAAGGTGATGGGTCCGCTGACCCTCACTCGCTCTGCCGAGGAGCATGGGGGTCCTCACATGGCATGGTTTTGGGATCCAACAAAGCAGGGAGGCGGAGTACTTTCCGACATGGGCTGCCACAGTATTGCGGTGGGATGGTATGTCCTTACCCCTGTGGGCAAGCCGCTTACTTTTTTGGAACCCATTTCTGTATCCTGTGACATGGGGCTATTAAAGTGGGGACAACCCAAGTACCGCGAACACCTGCTTATCACACAGGGGATCGATTATGCAAAAACGCCGGCCGAAGATTTTGCAACAGGTATTATTACTTTTCGAAATCCCGAAACGGGGCAAAAAGTAAAAGCCCAATTTACAGATTCCTGGATGTTTGACAAACAAGGACTTCGATTATTCATGGACGGTCTTGGACCCGGGTATGCTTTTGAGGTGAATACCCTGGTCTCGCCGCTGAATATATTTATCGGCGATGCGGCCGCTCAGGCTATTGCGGATCAGGAATCGGCGTTAGAAAAATCAACGGCGAGCCGTGGCCTGCTTTCTGTGCAAACCAATGAAGCCGATCTTTATGGCTATGTGGATGAGAACCAAGATGCAGCCGAGAGTTTTCTAAACGGCACTCATGCGATGTTGCCATTCTCTTATGGCCTGGAAATCACGCGTTTGGTAATGGCCAGTTATATGGCTGCCGAAAGAAAACAGACGATTGATCTTACCTGTCTCGACGTACAGCGGGATTTAGAGAGTTTTGTGCCGGCCATTCAGCAGGGTCGGGGTAGGGATGTGTTGTAGTTTCAAATAGTCGACGGTAGAGATCGGATGCAAATACGCACGAAGGATCCAAGCGTTTCTTGATGGCTGAGAACAGTCGGTGATTGGGATACATTTTCTCGAAGTGTTCCTTAGTAAGCAGCTCATCTTTTGCAAGGTAAACTTTTCCGCCGGACTCAACGACGTGATCGAATAGCTGGCGGCTAAAGCGTGTTACTTCTGCCATCTTTCGTCCTCTCAGCTGTAAATCGACGCTGATGCTAAAGCCGTCACCCGAGAAAGAAAGCAAGTAATCATCCTGGCGGTGCATCTTGATTCCGCACAGCAAAGACTGACACTTATACTTCTGACCGAGCACCAAAAGTTCTTTCAGCCTGCTGGTACAACTGAGCCGCGGAAAGATCGGCTGGAATTCAACAAACCCCCATGGCCGAAAGACACGATTGATATTCGGGATCATGTGATGCATGAAATAGTACTCGGGAAACGAGCACTCTCTTTGAATTTTGCCACGTAAAGTACTTGCCCGGTAAATCGCTTCGTTAGCGAATCTGAAAAAGAATGGCTTAAAAAACGGGCCGATCATTTTCCATGCTGGCTTTTCCGGCAGAAAACCAAAAATTTTTGTGGGCATTCTCAACGAGTTTTCAAACCTTGTTTTTGAAAGAGTCAGAGGTTTGTCGATCCACGCTGCTCGGGTAACGTAACCTCTTCCAAGCCGTGCGCCGGTGGCAAAGGTATCCATCCAAGCGATAGCATAATGCGAGCAAGTTCTTGATTCTTCCAATGCTTCCAGAGTGGTTTCTAAATCATGAGTTGGGACGTGGCTTACTTGTACGAATGCAGAGGGCACTCGTTTAAGTTGGAGTTGAATCTCGCTCACGATGCCGAGTAAGCCCATTCCTCCGATGACAGCCCGAAAAACATCCGAGTTCTGCGCTCGATTTGCCACAATGGTCTCACCTTGAGCAGTGAGCAACTTTATGCCAATTACCTGGTCTCCGAAATTTCCTTTATCCCACGAATCTTTTCCATGCACATTTCCGGATACCGCGCCCGCAACCGTGACCAAAAGCCCTCCGGGGCAGGCTGAAAGAATAAAACCCTTGGGTAATGCAAGGCAGTAGATATCTTTGAAGCACACACCGGGTTCAACAACCATGATTCCGGTTTGTTCATCGAAGCTCAAGATGCGGTTCAGCCGCTTGGTACTCATGACGATATGCCGTTCGTTTAGGATCATATCGGCGAATGAATACCCTGCCCCACGAAAGCAAACGGTTAGGCCTCTGCGCCGAGCGAAGTTTACGAGCGAACTGCATTCTTCAATGCTGTTTGGCTCGGCAAAAAGCGATTGGGTGGTCCGCGTAAGCGCGTAAGCTTCGATTTGCTTCCATTGTATAGGCTGATATTCAGACTCTGATGAAGAGAGCAGCGCCTGTTGCATCAATACACTTATCGGAATGAAAAGGATGAAAATTGAGGGCTATTGAGCTCTTAGGCCGCTATTTTTACGTCGGGATTCTTTGTGACAGTAAGAATGTCAGATTCATTTGCTGTGAAACGGTCGCCATAATTTGGATCGAGGACATAATCGACCGGGTTAATCAGCCACCGAAACAAAAGTCGGATGATTGGAATCTCCCAATTCATCCAGTACCATTTATGCTTCCACCGCCAATGCACGCTTCGGCTGTACCACCTTAATGGAAAGCTGGGGAACTTATACTTTATGGAATACCTCTCTGCGGCACATAGAAATAAACTTGTATAGTATAAGAATCGAATTCTATTTAAAGTCTTGCGATCGAACCAGGAT
>JACQOU010000284.1 GCA_016207775.1 Deltaproteobacteria bacterium | reverse complement strand
GACCTGCATTGATTCGATCTTCCTAATAGGCATTTATGTTGGATATCTTGTATGGATATCAAGATTCCCAGCGCATGAAGTTGAAGATGCAGATGATCTACCTTGGATTTCGCGCAGAATTATTACGTTAAATCCTGCGCGCAAATACCTCGCAACGGCGCTGCTTTTCATACTGGGGGGAATTGCCCTCTATTACAGTGCCCACCCCTTCCTGGAAACGTTGAAAAAGTGGTCGCTTGCTATCGGGGTAAGTACCTTTGTATTTGTTCAGTGGGTTGCTCCGTTCGTATCTGAGTTTCCGGAAAAACTATCCGCCTTTAATTGGGCTCGCCAAAGAGGAAAGGCTCCGCTGGCGCTGATGAACATGGTTTCCAGCAATATCAATCAATGGACCATGCTCGCAGCGATGATTCCTATGGTTTACAACCTGTCGTTGGGTTGGTTTCAGCCGATTGTTTTTGACCAGCTACATAAAACCGAATTGGCGCTGACTATCGCCCAATCTGCTTTGGGCGGTATCTTATTGCTCGACCTTCGCTTTTCCATTCTGGATGCTGCGAGCATATTCGTTCTGTGGCTCGTGCAATTCGTTAAAGCGGATCTGCGAGAAGAAATTGCCATTATTTATGGCATGTGGATCATTTTTGAAATCGTGAAGCTGAATTATCTTTTCCTATCCAAAGGGCATCTGCCACGAGCAATCGAAGTCTTTCGCCAGCGATTACGACAAAAAGCGTAAGTGACCGCGCAATCATGAATGGCCGCTGATTGTCAGTATGCCCCTTTTTGTCGGGCACAGGCGTTCTGTGGCTAAAGGTTTGTGCTGCTGCGACCTGGCCCAACTCTTGCTAAGTTTTGGAGTGGCATGGGTTGGTTAAGGACAATTGGGTTGGTGTTTTTTCTTCTTTCACCAGTGGCCAGTGGCTGGTCCGCCCCGCTTAGTACTCCGACGGAGCTTCAAACCTTCGACCCCGACTTTTTCACTCCCCGGGAGGGCAAGCTTGAACTGAGCGAAGGGGGACAGTTTGGTTGCACGACTGTTGCGGTGGACAACGAAAAGGTTGCCAGCAGTAAGCTGGGGCGAATTGGCGAGAAGTATTGCAACGGACCTGTGAATATTCAGTATGTCCGCAAGAAAGTCGGCTTCACTTGGGAAGGCTACCGTGACGAGGGCTATTACCAGATTTGTTGTGTCCGGAAAGGTTCTAGCAAAGCACCACGGCGATCGTTTGTAAATCAATAGACCTACTCGCAGCCCAACTCAGGCCCAGATAGCAATGAACTAGGTTGATCATTTCCATTTGACGGAAACAGAGTCTAAAGATTTGATTGGCTACATGCGTGCTGCTTATCTTAAGTCTCATGGCGGGCCTGAAGTGATAGAAGTAGGGGAACTTCCCGTCCCCACGATCTCGTCTACACAAGTGCTTGTTCGAATAAAGTTTGCGGCTTTGAACCATCTTGATATTTGGATCCGGAAAGGGCTGCCCTTTCAGTTGCTTTATCCTCATATTCTGGGGAGTGATGCAAGTGGCGTGGTCGAGCAAGTGGGAAGTGAGGTGAAGACAATCCATCCCGGCGATGAAGTGATCGTGCATCCGGGTATCAGTTGTATGCATTGCCAGTCTTGCCTTTCAGGTTGGGAGAGTCTTTGTGCGGGCTACAAGATTCTGGGTGAGCAGGTAAGTGGTACGGATGCCCAATTCATTGCTGTTCCCGCCGTCAATATCTTTCCTAAACCTAAAGGGATGACGTTTGAACAGGCAGCGGCAGTGGGGCTTGTTTTTACAACGGCTTGGCAAATGCTCGTTCGTCGTGCGCAGGTCCAGGCAGGTGATTCTGTTTTAATTCATGCGGCGGGCAGCGGCGTGAGCACAGCAGCCATACAGATTGCCAGGCTCTTTGGGGCTGAAGTGATTGCCACCGCCGGAAGCGTTAAGAACCTTGAATTGGCTACGGCACTGGGAGCACGTTATACGATCAATTATAAGGAAAAAGACTTTGTCGCCGAAGTCCGCTCTGTCGTTGGCAAGGCTGGCGTTGATATGATTGTGGACCACGTTGGGGCCGCTCTTTGGGACAAGAATATGAAAGTGCTCCGTAGAGGGGGCAAGATAGTCACCTGCGGTGCAACGAGCGGTTTTGATGCAAGACTTGATTTGAGGACCGTGTTTTTCAAACAGGTCCAGATACTCGGCTCAACCATGGGGTCCAAGGCCGACTTTTGGCGAATATTGCGAGAGTTTGAACTTGGCTTTTTGCGACCCGTTGTGGACAAGGTTTTTGCTCTGGACGACATCAGGCTTGCTCATCAATACATTGAAGACCGCAAACAGTCAGGGAAGGTCCTCCTAAAAGTAGAGTCTTACTAACCACTTCAGATTTACTAAGGAGTATATATGTTGGAAACTACAAAGGGAGAGAAGCTTCGCTACGAGGGATATGCGGTTGCTCCTTTTTGTGGTATAGCCTGCTTCCTTGTGTCGGCAAGGTGTGCTGGCGGACTGGAAAAGAACAATGGTTGAAGCCAAGAAATTTGCAAATGAGCTCAAGCAACTCAATGGTGCTTTGAAGGCGGCTGAACATGTTTTGATTACTTCGCCTGGGGTGGCTGATGGAGATTCGTTAGGGGCGCAGCTTGCCCTTCGTAAAATGATCCGTCACCGGTTCCCTAACTGTGACGTTCACATTGTGAATGACGAAAAATTGCCACAGCGTTATCGGTTCCTACCGGATGTTGAGTTTGTTGAGAGCCCGGAAACGTTCGCTGCTTCAAGAGGTGAAGTGCCTTTTGATGTGGGCCTCATTGTGGATGGCGGAATTGACCGTGCAGGCCGCGTGCGTGGCTATTACGAGAAATGCAAGGTTCGGGCTTTTATCGATCATCACGCTGTGAGTATCGATTACCCATACACGATCCGCATTGTTGAACCCAGTGCCTCTTCCACCACGGAACTCATTTATCATATTTCTCAGAGCTCTTTTTTTAAAACACCACTCGATAGTGACATTTGCCAGCATATTTACTTGGGATTAATTTTTGATACGGGTTTTTTCAGACACTCTAATACTACACCGGAGGCTTTGGAGCTTGGCGCAAAGTTATTGCGGAGTGGTTTTGATTTCACGCGAGTGGGCGAGCGCGGGATGCTCGAGAGAACTTTTTCAAGCCTTCAACTACTGGCCTACACGCTCTCACGTGCCCAACTTCGGAATGATGGAAAAGTAATTTGGTCGGCGCTTGCAAGGAATACTTTGCAAGCTTTCCATGCCGCAGACGATGATAGGGAAGGGATTATCGATCATCTTTTCCTCACTCACGGGATTCAAGTGGCTGTCCTGTTTTCTGAGCTTCCGAACGAAAAAACGAAAGTATCTTTCCGATCACAAGGCGGAGTGGATGTTGCAGAGTTCGCCAGAAGTCTTACCGAACACGGGGGCGGGCATCAAAAAGCAGCAGGAGCCAATTTGGAAATGCCCATGGAAAAGGCGATAGAGAATGTTCTGGACAAACTGGATGCCCTTTTGACTAACTCAGCAAAATGTGTACAGATCTGATGGGCATGTGGGTCCACTACCTAAAAGCTAAGATTCATCGGGCCACATTGACAGGCTCTAATCTCCACTACGAAGGCAGTGTTTCTATTGGGCCTGAAATTCTGGAGGCCAGCGGAATTCGCCCATTTGAGAAGGTAGATGTTTATAATATTAATAATGGGGAACGTTTTACCACTTATGCAATTGAAGGAAGCCATGGGTGCATTTGCTTAAACGGCGCTGCCGCGTGGAAAGGTAAGGTGGGTGACCTGGTGATCATTGCTGCTTATTGCATGCTCGAAGAGTCCAAGGTAAGCAATTTTCAGCCTACGCTTGTTTACCTCAGCGCAGACAATTCAATCCAATCAGTAAAGAACAAGAAGAATTAGCGCTTTGCAGTCACAACTTTTCAGGGGGAACCGTCTCGTTACTTGGTAGCCACGCGCCCCTATTTCGTTATGCGCAGCGCTATGGTATAAGGATTGCTTGTTTGCGGGGTAATGGGGATTAAAGATGTTGAAGTCGCTGAATCGAAATCGCATATCAGGTAATAATATTAAAATATTTCAGTTACTTATTATTTCAGTAATGTGTACGCGTTCGCTTATGGCCATGGTTCCAGAAGCAGCCCAGGTGGTGGCCGAAGGTGCCAATCCGGACTGTCGCGTGCATGAGCTGTATAGTGAGGTGCCCCTGTTGGCTGACCCCACGCTTTTCCCATCGATTGTTTCCAGACAAAAGGAGCCAAAGAGCGGCCGTTACAATTGGCGTCCAAATAATCTAATCACCACTTTTACGGGTGTGGTCAGCTTTGCCATTCTAGATGGCTCTGAGCGAGACCCTGCAGCTACTTATCATTTGGTTCAGATTTGCAGGAGTGAAAGAGGCAACTTGTCTTCTGATGCCTACGCTGGGACTTGGGGAATGATTGAAAAATCGGCGCTTAGGGCCGCAGAAACAGCGCCGGATCGCGGCCTTGGAGGCGGAATGCCTCCATCGACACCGGGTCACCGCATTCCCGAATTCAATTCCGAAAAGAAATCCCACGAATAGGCAATTTAACTGAACTTCTAAGCGGCTTTTTTGAGGATGGTGCGATTTCGGCCTTTTTCTTTGGCTTCGTAGAGGTAGTCATCCGCTCGTTGAATAAGGTCCTCGATTGTTTCGAAATTTTTGTTTTCCAGGGTGGCAATTCCGATGCTAACGGTCACTTCAATGTCTTTTCCACGGTAGCTAATTTTTTCGCTTTCAATTGCCTTGCGCAGCCTTTCTGCAATAAAGAGGGCCTGGTCGCTATTCACATTCCTCAATATGACTGCAAACTCTTCTCCGCCATAACGAGCAGCGATGTTTTCAAGCCTCAGGTGCTTGATCAAATATTGGCCAACACTCTTGAGTACTAAATCCCCTGCTATATGACCAAAAGTATCGTTAATTTTTTTGAAGTGATCCAAATCAATCATCATTAGGCTGAGAGCCTGGCCATTTCGTTTGCTGAAACTAAATTCCTTTGAGAGAGTATCAATCAAATACTTTTTGTTATAAAGCTGAGTCAAACTATCAATATTTGCTGCCCGAAATAAATTCTGCTGGTAGTTCTGCTCTACTGCATCCTGATAGCAAAATTTAAAATAGAGGCGCGTTCCAATGAGTATCTTATCGCCGTTGGAAAGAGCGTGTTCCACCAAACGTCTGCCATTTACGAATATGCCATTTGTGCTTCCACAATCTCTGAGGATCATTTCTTTGCCTCGATGAATGATCTCAGCATGCACACGCGAAACGTGCGGATCGTCGAGCACGATTTGGCAGGTGGCATCTCTACCGATCTTCACTGTTCGTCCGCTTAAGTTGTGCATCTGTCCAGTTTCCCGACCCGAAATCTGGATTAAGTAAGGCTCAAGAGTAGAAGAGCGTTCGTTAATATCCACCTTTTCCGTAGTAATAATCGTGCGATCAATGACATCGTTTTTGTCGTCACCGCGACTCAAAGCACACCTCTACAGCTAGACTGCTATATGCTCATCGGCAAAAAAGCCGTAATTTTTTAGTGTAGATTTGTATTGCTTAGCTAGGATCGCTGTGGCAATTTTAAAGAGTTTAGGGCACTTATGGCGTTTGTGTGCGGCGCATCGAAATCGGGAGTGTTGTTATGGCAGCAGAACCTACACTGAAAGAGTTGTTAGATACGATGATAAGAGCTTTGGTGGATATTCCAAATGAGGTTCGAATTTCCGAGGTTTCGGGGGAACAAACGACTGTTTTTGAACTGGTCGTCGCCAAAGGAGACCTAGGCAAAGTGATTGGCAAACAGGGAAGAACGGCAAAATCTCTACGTATCATCTTGACTGCTGCCTCAACAAAACTCAGGAAACGTTCGGTGCTTGAAATTATTGAGTAAGCACTGATTGAACGAAGGTCAGCAAATTTCTTTTCTTTCATCGAGTCGCAGGGATTTGTGGTGGCTTGCCCCGGCGGCTACGGCGACTGGTCTTATAATATTCATCATTTATTCAACCTGGGCAGCCTTCCAAGGTGTCCATTACAAGTTTGGGCCGTACTTATCCCCGT
>JACQOU010000273.1 GCA_016207775.1 Deltaproteobacteria bacterium | reverse complement strand
TGCTTACCGCGGACCCCGTTCACGAATAACATTTTACTAACCAATTTGCCATCCGATAAATAATTTCGTCTGCTTCCGTTTTGTCTTCCATTACTATATCTCGTTTCAAGGGAAATTTTTCCGTTTGGATGCCACTCCGTATACCGACCGTCCAGAATGCCATTATTGTAAGTCGCCTGGTTCCATATGGCGCCGTTAGCATAAAATGCTGCCCATAAACCATGGCGCTCTCCGTACCGGTACTTACCCACGACAAGAAGATTCGAAGAGTTCTTTGAGGTCTTGAAGTAAAGTCCGTGTGCGATTTTCTCTCCATTCTTAATGAACACACATGAAAAATCCTGATTTTTTCTGTCGGGGTGTGTTCCAAATGGACATCTGATCTTACTGACTTGGAGCTGTTTTGAAACAACGAGAATCATAGCTGCAATAAGGCAAAGCTTCATTCCGATTGCGACAAGCTGTTTTCTTCCCTCGGATCCGGACAGTCGATTGCCATAGAAAACAAATTTGGCAGGTAATCCAGATAATGCGTTTATGAAAGAGCTCTGCTTTATGTAATCAAATACAGTTTTGCAGGCTTTTTGCCAAAAAGAAGACACACTCGAATCTTCGTCGCAATGCTTCTTAAACCATTCGGTTACTTGTTCCCTGGTTATTTGTTTTGTCCAATAGGATAATAATATATTTCCAAGGGAGTCAGGCCAGGCGGTTTCAATGTGATCATAAGATATTAAGTGGTGCTTATTCGCACTAAAAAACATGTCCACAGCCATATAAATAAACTGAAGATACCTTCTTGCCGACAGCTCAAAGGGTGGCTTATCAATCATTTTACATAAGAAATCTGCTGCGGTACCCGGAAAAAAGTATGGGCTATCGGAATCAAATTTTTCACAACAGTCAGAAAGAATGTCAATTGTCTTGATACATTCGGCAACAGAGGGATGTCCAAGTTCTTGTCTTATGACACGATTGAAAAGTGCTCTGAGTTCTTCAGGCTCAGGGAAACGAGCGACTGTTTTTCTCACCCATTCATTGCCAACGGGTCGGATTTCTACGATGAGCTCCATCATTGCTGTGTCTCCTTGCAGCTGACCTTCTCGGCCACTTTCCAAATACCTTTATGCTGCTTGCGGATCGCCCATTAACTCTCTTGGGTTCTTCCCTCTGTACGGCGGTGTTTTTGTATCGACAACATAAACTTCCTTCTTTTTGTCCGTACGATTCCACTGATGACTATTACCGAGTTCAAAAAGTTCATTCGGGCCTCCGAGGCCCAACACATATCCGTTAGCGACCGTGCCGGCTTTCATGATGCCTTCGACCCACTCCTCTTTGCCCTGTTTATTTACAAGCACGTAGATATTCAGGCCTGGAATCTTAAGAATGTAATACCTTCTGTTGAATGCCTCCCGAGTGGGTCGTTCGTGTATGCCCGGTCGGGAGCCATCCTCTCTGGGATCACGTAAAATATCGACTCGCAGCTTTTCAACTTCGGCCTGGACCGCACTAACATTTTTCTTCAGCTTACCCACATCTTTTTGAAGTGCTTCGATCTGCCGGTGTTTTTTTGCTTGCCAACGACGAACGAGCCAGAAGAATGCTCCAAGCAACAGGATGACCGCCACCCATTCAAATCCTGCATCGCTGGTTGTGGAAGCGTTCTCTTTTTCTTGCCCGCGTGCGCTAGGTTTTTCCGACGCAAATGCAACGGTTGTCGGCTTACGTTGCGGTTGATTTCTCACAAGAAAAGCAGAAAGCTTGTCTAGTATCTTTTGAATTTGTGCGATAATGCCATTGGCTTCGATTTCGCTGCCAGAGCTACCTTGTTGGACAACTTCCCGCTTGGGATCGGTGGTTTCCTGGGCTTTCGGCTGCTCTTGCGTTGGTTTGATTAATTTTGCTAACTCGGTAAGTTTTGCCTTATCAGCAGGACTTAGATTGGCGGCCGTAGTTCCCGGCTCATGCTCTTGTATCGATGGAGAAACGGAGTAACCCTTCTGCTTTCCAAGTTCAGCTTTGTCTTTTTCACGTTGCGACTTTTCCCATCTTTCATTTTCTTCTTCAATGCGCTTTCTATCATAATCGCTAACATAAACTTTGGTTTTGTACTCATCGCTACCCATCAATAAAGACGGCAATTGTTCTTGGGAACCATGTTGAGTCTCGTATAGCGATTTTCCAAGATGCTTCAGGTCCGCTAGATCCTTCTTAAACGTGTTGTCCTCGATTTTTGGAGATATTTGATTTGAATCAGTCTGCATTTCTTTTCCCGGTGCAGCTGCAACTTCGCCTTGTTGCTGGGGAACACTTTTTGCTTTTTGGTCCGAATTCCTATTGACCTTCTCGGCAAGTTTACGCTGCTGTTCTTCGGTCACCTTACACGAGGCCCACCCAAGCTCACACATCAGATTAAGAAAAAAGTTCCCAATCCCGGAACGAGTCATTGAATCGGTTAATCCTTGGCGAACGTTGGGATCGGCAGTTGAACTCCTATTATCCAATACAGAATCTCGCGCGTGATTAAATTGTGGAATTGCCCCGTCAGCACGGCGAACTGCTTGGTTGCCATCGTCGGCAATTCTTTCTCCGTCCTGACGACGCTCCGATCGTTCGTTTGGTTGGAAGGGAGCGGCCGGTGGGGTGCCGCCTGATCCAGTGCCAGTGCCTGGTTCTGCTGGCTTTACAGCGAATTCGCCAGGGCCAGCTCCGCCGTCCGTTCCTGGAACTGGAGGAGGAGGATCAGCTGCTGACACCACTGACGGCGCCAGGAGCACGCAAAATAATATGATAAGTTTTAAACCTTGGTATAAAAGACGCTCACAATAAGTGCCTGTCTCTTGATTGCAAACCACAGCTGAAAATCTCCTGTTGCTTTGCGATTACTATTTTTTGTAAATGCAGAGTCAGTGCCAAAAATTGGCAAGCTGATTTCTGTCTAAAGTTGTCTTTGGGACGACCTAGTCAAGTTTGGTTAAACCAATTAGTTTAATATTTCGCTTGCTTGGACTGTATAATTTGTCAGCAGCCGTGACGGAACACAAACAGAATGCAAAGACCCGAAACTTCTAGAAAATCCTTCCCGTGTTGTCTACGCCTTGTATAGGCTCGATCTGCTGAGCTTATTCGTTTAAACTACTATAAGGGTACGGGCTTGACTCAAACCAGCTCGGAGACTAGTGGAAGTAGTAAATAATGAAGTGGAGGCACTTATGGCTCAGGCGGTAGGTATCGGGTTGTTACTCCTTACGTCGTACAATTTGCTTGCTGATGACAACATCATTTACTTGCGTTGGGTTTCGAAAGCCCCTGGAGTTGCAGCACTTCGCATTCAAGCGGACGATAGTAGCAAACCGAAAAAGGTGCGTATTTGCTATGGATTGTCCGAAGCTGAATATGATAGAGCGGGTATACACTACAGAGGGACACGATTTGTAATCTGCGGTGCAGATAATTACGGCCGATGCCCCGCAGAACCGACTGATTGCGCTACACATCCTGGACGAGGATCGCTCGAAGATGCTCCTATTGCTGAAGAGGAAACGGGAGCGATAAGCCGGGCTAGACCAGATCGATGCACGGAGTGGGTACTTCGAAAATTTGAACCGAGATTTCCAGATTTTAGGATTAGAGCGAAAAAGGGAGAGGCTCTTTTCGCCGTACCCATTGCTTTAGGTAATGCATATTGTGAGTGGCCAGACGAGCCTAGAGTACGTGAACACGTTGTAGCGTGCCTGACCACCAACCGCGAAATTACTGCGAATGAGTGTCTTGAGAAGAATTTTTCAGTCATTAACATTGCTGCTTTGAAGAAAGCTTTTGCTACATCCAGGCCCGATGGAAGGTGGCATGGGGCGCAACCTGCAAGTTCACATACGGCTGGAACGCAGTAGTTTGTTTTCAACAAAAATATTTTTTCGGGGGGGGCAACATGGGAATCATCACTGTTATTGGGACTCTCGGGATTATCGTTTGTAATCTATCGTTTGCTTTCGTTTCCGACAGTTTCAGAGTAGAGGGTATCGTTAAGTCGTTTAATAAAGAAGAAGTTAAGTTGAAAACCGAGAGCACCACGCTATCCGTTCCTCGTTCTTCTGTCGTTAGCCGTTTCGAGCTGAAGGCGGGTTGCCCGGTAACGGCTGAAGTCTTGCCAGAAGAAATCAAAGTTGAAGGAAAAGCCTCGAAATCTTCCGGGCTCACCTCGCCATTCGCAAAAACGCATCTTGCCAACCCGGCTCCGGTGGAACTCCAGGAAATGCCAAAGTAGTAAGCGCATCACGGCCAAACGTACCGAAGCAAATTTAAATTGTAGCGTTACATATTCCTAAAAAAGCACATAGAATTCTCGCAAGCACTATTGTGATTGGAATCAACTATCGCATCATATCTTTCCACGTCATTTTAAATATTGCCCAGCATGCGGACGGACTTGGAGACTCGTTGATCCGGATTACCCTTTTCTGGGACTATGGTGCGAGGTTGGCAAAGAGAATCGATTTCGCTGAACATTCGAAATCGTGTTCCTTATGCAACGTAATCTCACCACTTAAGAGCAGCCAGACCTATACCAATCGCCATTCCGCAAGGAGGTCAAACCATTGAGTGGCTGCTAAGATAGCTCTTCGAAAACCTATTTTCCGTTCCCTGCGCCCGCTAGCTCTATTTCTTACGGATTTTTTCTTCATAGATTTCCATAAGGCGGAGTACCGAGCCTGGAATTGTTCTTAAGCCCCTCTCCCATAGACTAATCGAGACATGAGTTACTTTAAATTCGCTCGCAAGAGCCCGCGTTGTCATTTCGAGTACTTTGCGAAGGGCACGAAGACGCGCAGCCTCTTTTGCCTTTGCTGATTGTGATGAACTCTGCCTGGGCATTTCCTACAGTTTAATAATTATCCTTATGCTTGGCAATGGTAGCATTGATAACAAAAAACAATTGACTCCCATAAACCGACTTAGTTAGCATTGTAACCAAGATGGAAATCCATCTAAGAATAACAAAGCTCGAAAGCGTCAACCTTCGAGCTTTGTAAATTGGCTGCCAGCACGTGGTTTCTCTGCCGATGTGCTGGCTTCTGTTTAACCCGGCTTAAGGCCAAGGCTTCAACACCTCCATTGTTGGCGGGGTTGTCGCCTATGTCAACACGGAGGTCGAATATGACTCAGCACATCGTAGCGATAGCAAATGAAAAAGGGGGTGTCGGTAAGACGACAACGGCTATTAACCTATCGCATGCGCTAGCGCTTAATAATCTTAAGGTTCTTGTCGTTGATCTTGATCCGCAAGGCAATTTAACCCAAGGATATGGAATTCCTATCGATCGGATAGAAAAGTCGGTATGCGATTTGATTATGGATCGCGAGCTACCCATTGAACAGGCAATCTACAAGGGCAGCGATCTTGATTTAATCTGCGCAACACCTAACCTCGCACGGGTTGAAAGGGAGTTATTTGCAATAACCAACGGTGAGTTGCGTCTCGCAAGAAGACTCTATGAAATCAGGGCAAAATACGACGTCATTTTAATTGATGTGCCACCAACGTTTGGCACTTTACTAAACAGTGCATTGAACGCTGCCCGGTGGTTAATTTTACCCCTTGACGCTGGAGTTTTCGCGTTAACTGGCTAATCCGTGCCGATAGGTAAGCCTAGCAGTGGATTCAAAGTGCAGG
>JACQOU010000336.1 GCA_016207775.1 Deltaproteobacteria bacterium | reverse complement strand
TGTAGTTTTTAGACTTATTCAATCCAAAAAATACACGGTGTCGGAGTTTTGAGCCAACCAGGTTAAAAATCAGAATTAGCGCACCGCTCCTCGGTCGCATTACTTGTGAAGCAATTCGATCATTGGAAACTAATGAAAATGGTTAGAATAACCGTTTGTGTATAAGAGAACCCGATCCATGTCACAGAAAGCAACTATCGCACTGATTCTTGTGCTCGGTGCAGGGGTCCATTTAACCGAGCTCACCACTCCCAACGAAGTCATTTTTGATGAGTTTCATTTCGGGAAGTTTGCTACCCACTATTGCTGCAATCACCAACGTTTTTTTGACGTTCACCCGCCCCACCCCAAACTTCTTATTGCGGGTCTAGGGTGGCTCGGAGGGTATCGTGGTGAATATAATTTTGGTCAGATCGGACAACGATATCCGAACAAAAAGATATTGTTTTTGCGTCTTTTACCTGCCGTTATAGGCACCTTGATACCTCTTGTTTTTTTCTTATTACTTTCAGAAATCGGAGTATCGCTCGGGGGCTCGTTTTTGGGTGCTCTGTGTTTGGCGTTCGATAATGGGCTTGTTGTCCAGACACGCGCGGTGTTGCTGGACGGTTTTCTTGTATTCTCCGTATTGGCATCGATCGTCTGTTTCAGCCGAGCCTTGCGAGCCCAGTCAGCACTGAATCGTTGGATACTGGTGTTGGCCGCAGGTGTGTTTGTCGGACTTGCCGTGGGAACGAAAGTACTAGGGCTATCTGTCTTTGCGGTGTTAGGCATGATGCTCATTGAGCATTGGTTGCTTGAACGCGAGCACTGGGGCCGTTGGGTGCTGATGGCAACTATCGTTTTTGTGGCTTTTCTCGGTAGCTATCTTTTAGGCTGGTATTTCCATTACAAGTTGCTGACACTACCGGGTCCTGGGGACGCCTGGTATGTGCCAACGGGCCATTTCTTTGCTGATCTCTTAACTGTTCATAAACACATGTTCAGTGCGAACATCACTCTTCGCGCAGAACATGTCTACTCAAGTCCTTGGTGGTCATGGCCGCTGATGCTCAAACCCATCTACTATTGGCAGGGGGGTGGAGGGGCTTCTATTTACTTCATTGGCAATCCTGCTGTTTGGTGGGGTGGGTTTTTGTTATTTGCTCTGACTTTCATGACCGTAGCGTGGAAAGGAATGCGCAACTTTGTATCGGCGGATAAAAAACTCTGGCTACCTCTGCTAGGTTACCTGACTGCTTTTCTCCCCTACGCGATTATCACGCGAGTCATGTTTTTGTACCACTACTTGGTTCCTCTGTGTTTTGCGCTAGCCACTGGAATCCTCTGGCTGGATGGCTACTCAGGATTAAAAGATACGATCCGATCCAAAATTTACTTTATCATCGGTGCAGTGGTTGTATTTTTCTTCTTATTATTATCTCCTATAACCTTTGGATTTAAGGTTCCCCCAACCTATTGGCACTTCCTGTCTAAGGTTTTCCTTCGGTAGCGGTACGTTGTTCAATCCAACTGGTGAGTATCGCAAAATAGTGTTCCTTATCGAGATCGTTGTGTGGTTCGTGATATCCCCCCGGTAAGATGTGAAGCGTTTTGTCCAGAGAGGGGATTTTGCGGATGATTTCAAAGCTTCCTTCGAGTGTGTTTGATCTGTCCAATGATCCGTGGACAATTAAGAGCGCAGTTGCGATGTCTTTCAGCTTTTGGGGAACTCTTTCCAGAGCAGTGAGAATTTCGTTTCCTTGCCGAAGGGTAACAAAGTGGCAGGAAAGTGGATCGTTTTCATACTCGTCCACCACCCGTTTTTCCCGTGACAGCATGGATAGGTCTGAAGTCGTTTTCATTCGAAGAGTTGGGACAATGTGGACAAGGGCCTTGCCAATAGCAATCTTAGCGGCTGAGTAGCTGCTTCCGACATAAAACGCGGGGGCTGAGAGAATAAGTCCTCTGAGGAGTTTGCCGTACTGGGCAGCAAAATAGATGGCGATCGTGCCGCCAAGGCTGTGTCCGAGCACAAAGATGGGCATGCTTTCCAGCGACCTATTAATCCAGTTATAAACATCGATGACATCTTCTACATAGTCTTCGAAGTGCTCCACCCACTGGCGTTTTCCACCGCTTTCACCGGCACCCCTTAAATCAAAACGAATCACTTCCATTCCGTTCTTGCAAAGGTGAGAAATGGTATTGGAATGTCGTCCGCTGTGCTCGCCGAGCCCGTGAATAATCAGAACACGGCATCGGGTACTTTCGGTTAGAGAGGGTTGCCTCCAAAGGGTCAATTGTCCAAGATGAATTTTTTGCATGTCAGGCAGTATAGCCTGGATTGTCATTTTAAAAAATGGCTCTTCTTAGCCACGGATCCCCTTTAAAACGACTATCCTTCCAGCCTGACTTACAAAACACCTTTTAGCTGCGAGATCAAGTTCAGAGGTTTATTACACCATCTCTGATTACAAGCGGAAGGCTAGGGGCGATAAACGCCATGTTCTCAGGGGAATGGAATTTACATAAAAGGTAATTCTACTTTCGACAGGATGGCGCCGACAGGCATCCAAAATAAAAGAGCCAGACATTGAATTGGGCAATTTGGCCACGAATTCTGGTTCTGGTTTTACGCTGGAGTTATACTTCAAATTGAAGTATAATGCTTGGGTGGAGAGCATATGACCATCGTGCGCAGGACCAAGAAATTTGAAAAAGACTTGGCTCAAGTTCCATCGTATCTGCGAGACAAGGTAATCTTTTGGGTTGAACTAGTGGAGATGGTTGGGTTGCGAGAGGTCCGAATAAAGCCAGGCTTCCATGATGAACCGCTTAAAGGAAAGCGAACAGGACAACGGTCAGTCCGGCTCAACATAAGCTATCGCCTCATTTACCGGGAGATTCGGAGTGAGGTCGAGATTTTATTAATCGAGGTAACGAAACATGCGTACTAGAAAATCATTTTATGCCAAGGAACTTCAAAAACAGTATGGGAAGATGACTTTTGGGCGTTTTCTTATCGCTTGGCGGGAAAGTGAGGGGATGACCCAGGCACAGTTTGCAAAGAGACTCGATCTGTCTGCTGCAAACCTTTGTGATTTAGAACAGGGGCGTCGTATTCCCAGCCCTGTTCGTGCAAAGAAAATTGCCAAAAGGCTGGGGTTACCAGAGAAAGGACTTATTGCCTTGGCGCTCCAGGATGCGTTACACGATGAAGGACTCCTCTATGCGGTTATTCTGGAGGAGGAAGCAGCGTAAGAAATCGGTGTTGTTGACGACGAACAACGTAGATTGTCATTTTAAAAAAATGGTGGTTCTTAGCCACGGATCCCGTTTGAAACGCCATCCATTGTGATTATTGATGGTGGGTCGAGTCAATAATTGGGTAAATCGCCGATTTAGTAGTGGCCTTAGTGGAATAAGACTTAGTTTGCTACGATTGCTTTCTTACAGCTGTGGCTGCACGAACCATTCTCATTCACCTCCAAAAGGATAAGTGACAACTTTTATCACGCTTTTATGCAGTGGGTCAACGGCCGGGGTTTCACATGTCAGTGACACGCTAAATGTCCGGTTTCAGGCTGAGCGATAATTGTCCCTAAGGGAGGGGCAACATGAATTCAGCCAACTTGATGGAGCGTATTATGAAGCGACAGGAAGTGATATGACCCAATTTTGCCATGCTCCTTGATTACGTTGGGTACCGCGTTGGTCCTCAATGGAACAAATCACATTTGTATGGCCACAAGCCATACATAATGTTATGCTTTGTTTTATGATTCGACACGCGAATCCGAAAAAGAGCGCAAAAGTAAAGTCTATCCGCGGGCACTCGCCCGAGGATGTCGCAACATATGGCGAACTCCTTGATGTGTTGAAAAATCAGAAATACGCTGGACAAGAATTGGAAATCTACTGGTTTGAAAATTATGTTTGGGTGGTTGTGGTTGGAAAGAATCCTGATCGTTTTATAACGGCCTACAAGAGCCGAAAACTCAAGAAGAGGTACGGAAAATGAAAAATAAGAAGATTCCAAGTCTGAAAGAGATAGAAACAAATTTTGATGAATGGCAATCAATCAGTTCCACGCGAAGAACTAAGATTGAACTTCGAAATGAAGTTATGCGTGAAGCTAAAGTCAAAAAAGAGGCTAAATTCACCACACGGCTAAGTAAAACTGATTTTGATGGACTGAAGAAGATCGCGGCTGAAAATGCGATTCCATATCAGACTCTTCTTGGCCATATGATCCATCTTTACGTTACTGGCCAACTCGTTAACGTGAGAGAAATCAGGAAAGTTTTAATGAGAGAATAGATGGCCGACATCCCCTTAAAGAAGCGTCCAAAAAACGGCCGGATCCGATACGTGGCAATTCCTGACTTCGTTGCTTTGGAACTTGCACGCTTGAAGGAGCAAAGTGATCCGCTAGCCCTCGTAACCACGCGGTTACTTATGGCGTGGGCGTTGGCGCAGTCGGCAGTTTTGCAGGCAGTGACTGATTAGCTGGCGGAATGGCTGGGTTGTCATTTATTTGGTTTTCTGCCTTAGGGGACTCAGTTTCAACCGTACCATCAGCTGGTTTGGAGGATTCTGCGGGTGCTTTGCGGACTTTCTTGGCGTCAATTACTTTTGAGGACGGAGTTCTTTCCGATGGAGCATCTTGCGGAAATTTGGCATCAGACGGGAATAAATAAAAACGAATGGTACCCTGATATTTCACTCCCTGATTGAGCTCACCATTATGGTAAATCTTGCTGCCAGTTGCATTGCCAAGAACAATCTTAATTTTTGAATCCGCCGCATAAGTGACTTTCTCCCCTTTGCGAAGGAAGAATTCCACCGGGGCCTTCTCAT
Source organism: Deltaproteobacteria bacterium (assembly GCA_016207775.1). GTDB lineage: Bacteria > Bdellovibrionota > FAC87 > UBA2466 > UBA2466 > JACQOU01. The sequence goes on along the minus strand of JACQOU010000336.1, from coordinate 1,065 downwards.
CCACGACAACTTTCATCCAGCTACGTTCCTTCCCTTCAACAACGACCGTATGGTTGGCTGGAGGAACAGGGCTTGGCTGAGCAGGCGGCAGTTCGGCAGCTGCCGGGGCGCGGTTATCGGTTAACGTGGTCGCTTGTTGTTCGGCAGCTGTTAAGGCATTGGGTGCCTCCATCGGAGACGGAGACGACTGTGCAACAGATGGCACCTGTTCGCCTAAAACTACCGCACTGGACAAAGGCTCAGAACTGGAGGTTCCCAATGGTGCTGCCGAGGAGGGAGGAGGCGAAAGGAGAGCGGAGTCTGTCTGGGAACCATTCGATCGGTCATCTTTCCCAATGTAGATGAGCGCAACCGTTGCAACCACAGCGATGACAGCGGTTGCTGTACTGATGAGTTTCCAAACAGGAACCCCTTTTGCGTTGGCAATGACTTGGTTAGTCTCAGCCGCAGCTGTTGCGGCTTTTGCAGGGTCGGATGGGACCGTTTCGGGTTCCTTTTTTCTTTGTAGTTCCTCCGCGTATTTGGCGGCGATTTCTTTGGGGTCTAACCCAACATATTTTGCATACGCGGCAATAAATCCCTTAATAAAGGGGTCCGGAGGTAGCTGATCCCATTGAGAGTTTTCAAGCAATTGCAGGTTATGCAAATGAATCTTCGTAATAGAGGCAATCTCTTCGAGGCGAATGCCTTTCTTTTCCCTGAATTCTTTGAGGTAGGAACCGAGTGTTTCCATTTTCGTTACTTTTAGAAGGGAACCTCGCGCACGTCTATCAATTAATGCAGGTATTTTAGAACTTCCTGCGAACGTTCAACATAGGGACCGTCCTTGTGCTTTTCAATTAGCTTTTCAAGGTACCCACGAGCTACATTCTTTTGACCCATCTTCATATAAGCCATACCAAGCTTGTACTGACTTTCTTGATAGAGAGGGCAATTTGTAATGGCCTTTTGAAAGTATTCAACCGCCTGAGTGTAATTTTTCTCTTTTGCATAAGCATCACCCAGATTCTTTGCCGCCAAACAGAACTGCGGCATCAAATCGAGCGCTTTCTGATGGTACAGCCG
>JACQOU010000335.1 GCA_016207775.1 Deltaproteobacteria bacterium | reverse complement strand
GTTGAAGTATTGGGACGCACGCGTGAAAATCTGAAATTCCTATTTCAAACCAATCAACCAGCCTATCTATTGACTGCTTCAGGGACAGGCGCCATGGAAGCTGCCGTGGTAAACCTCTTCAATTCAGGTGACGAGGTGCTTGTCATTAATGGGGGCAAATTTGGTGAACGGTGGGAGAAACTCGCAAACGCCTATTCACTTAAGGCCCACATCATAAAGGTGGAATGGGGACATGCTGTGGATCCCGCAGAGGTGACCAAGCTCCTTAAGACACATCCAAAAACCCGGGGAGTTCTATTTCAAGCGTCCGAGACTTCGACCGGTGTTTACCACCCTGTCCAAGACATTGCCAAAGTTGTTCGCGAAAATAGCGATGCACTTTTGGTAGTCGATGCCATTACGGCACTCGGTGTTTGTGACATTCCGATGGATAAATGGGGACTCGATGCGGTCGTTGGCGGTTCTCAAAAAGCCCTGATGCTGCCCCCGGGCCTGGCTTTCATTGCCTTATCTCAACGGGCCCATGAATGCCGCAAGCAGGCTACCCTGCCTCGTTTTTATTATGACCTGGCCACCGAGGAAAAATCGGCAAAGAATGGGGAAACCGCGTGGACAACGGCTGTCAGTCTGGTGTGCGGCCTGGATCTCGTTCTTACACAAATGAAGGCGGTAGGATTGGAAACCGTTTTCCAACACTACGCGAAGCTCGCCGAAGCAACCCGTAAAGGAATTGTAGCGATGGGCCTGGAACTGTTCGCTAAACAAAGCCCGTCCCCTGCAGTCACTGCCGTGCACGTGCCGGCTTCCATACCCGATGGAAAGAAAATTGTCTCTTATATGCGCGATCGGTTCGGAACGACTATTGTGGGAGGACAGGATGCCTGGAAAGGCAAGATGTTTCGATTGGGACATCTGGGCTTTTATGATGAACTGGATATGCTCACTGTTTTATCCGCTCTCGAAATGACGTTAAAGCGACTGGGACATCCCTGCGAGTTGGGTCGGGGAGTGGGTGCCAGCGCCAACCATTTTTTTGAAAGTGAAAAATAATGATCCATAAAATTCTCATTTCAGATGGTCTTGCTGTACCCGGCTTGGAGAAGCTTAAACAGACGTCGGAGTTGGAGATTTTAGAGTTTGCTACTCTTGAGCGGGAGAAACTTAAGGCGCTGCTGCCTACGGTTGACATTTTGATTGTTCGTTCACGGACAAAAGTTGACGCAGATCTTTTGGGTGACGCCAAGTCGCTTAAGCTCGTGATCAGAGCGGGGATTGGTCTGGACAACGTCAATGTGGAAGCAGCTACTGAGCGCGGCATAGTGGTGATGAATGCTCCCACGGGCAATATTGTGACCACTGCGGAGCACACGTTGGCTATGATATTTGCTATTTCACGCCACATCTCTCAGGCGGATGCAAGCATACGTGCTGGCCGATGGGAAAAAAGTAAATTTCAGGGTAATGAGCTTCGCGGAAAAACATTAGGCGTAGTAGGCCTTGGGAATATTGGAAAGGCAGTTGCGGAAAGAGCCATTGCCTTGGGACTGAGGGTCGTTGCTTACGATCCTTTCTTGAGCGCTGAAGCGGCGGCAAAACGAAACATCCGGTTAATTACCTTAGAAGAGTTATTAAGAGAATCCGACTACGTAACCATTCACGTCCCACTGATCCAGGGAACGAAACACTTAATTAACCGACAAGCCCTGGGCATGATGAAGCCCTCCGCATACCTGATTAACTGCGCCCGCGGCGGAATTGTGGATGAGCAAGCCCTTTTGGAAGCTCTGGACAAGCAGCAAATTGCCGGATGCGCGCTTGATGTTTTTGAAAAAGAGCCAATCCCTTCGGATCATCCTCTGCTTAGACGGTCCGACGTCGTTCTGACTCCACACCTGGGAGCCAGTACCGATGAAGCGCAAACGCAAGTGAGCCTGGAAGTTGCCGACCAGGTTATTCAGTACGTGCGGGAAGGGGTCCTCAAAAACGCCATCAACGTACCCAATGTATCGGGGGAGCAGCTCGAAGTGCTTAAGCCCTATCTTCGCTTGTCGGAAAGATTGGGAGCTTTTTCTGCGCAGATCGCACCCGCGAATATCCGTAAACTGAGGGTTCACTTTGAAGGCGCTGTGAGTTCACTGAATAAGGAAGTGCTGACACTCTCCGTATTGAAGGGTTTTCTCACTCCTATTCTTGCCACAACAGTCAACTTTGTGAACGTACGAAAGCTCTTAAAGGAGCGTGGCATTCGAGTCGAGGAATCTTTCGATCCCGAATGCGCTGAATACAGCAGTCTTATTAAAGTGATCGTTGAGGGAAAAGACACACTCACTTGCGCAGGGACCATCTTCGGAAGGGAAGAGCCGCGGATTGTATCTATTGACAGCTACAATATAGATGCTATCGCGGAGGGGCATTTACTGTTCATAAAAAATGCGGACCAGCCAGGAGTGATTGGAGCAATGGGATCGGTTCTGGGAAACAGTGGCATTAACATTGCTCGCATGCATTTGGGGCGCGACTCAGAAAAAGGAAGAGCGATTGCCGTCATCAATGTCGACTCAAAGGTTCATGAGAGCATTTTGGAGCAGCTTGGTAGGATTCCCGGAATGCTATCGGTAACATCCATCCATCTTCAGGGAGAATAAAAGAATGTCTCAAGGTGTTGTGATCATTGGTGTGCAATGGGGCGATGAGGGAAAAGGTAAAATCGTCGATTACTACGCATCTGATGCAGATGTCGTTTGCAGATTCCAAGGAGGCAATAATGCGGGCCACACGCTCGTCGTGCATGGTAAGCAGACTATTTTGCATCTCATCCCTTCTGGTATCTTGCATCCTCACACTAAGTGTCTTATCGGCTCAGGTGTTGTTGTGGATGCAGAAGTTTTCCTGGAGGAGATAAACATTCTGAAAGGACTTGGCATCGAACGGCTTGAGGATCGCATTTATTTAAGCGATCGTTGCCACTTGATAATGGATTACCACCGACGATTGGATGAGGCACGCGAGGAAAAAAAAGCCGGGAAAATTGGCACCACCAAGAGAGGCATTGGTCCTGCCTACGAAGACAGAGTTGCTCGTCGTGGTCTTCGAATCGCCGATCTCTACAACCCGGAGCAGTTTAATGAGAAGCTCAAAGCCAATCTCGATGAAAAGAATTTTCTATTGAAAGAGCTCTATCATGTCGAGGCGCTTCAAACTCAACACTACCAGCAGAAATACCATGAGATTGCTCAAAACATTCGTCCATTTGTTCGTGATGTTTCCAGTTGCCTCAATGGCTTGATAGAAGACGACAAAAAGATTCTTTATGAAGGGGCACAAGGGGTGCTTCTCGATGTTGACTATGGAACATATCCTTATGTCACTTCTTCCCATACGCTCCCTTCTCAATCTGCTTTGGGATTGGGAGCCCGTCTTCCTGACCAAACTCTGTTTATTGGTGTCATGAAAGCCTACTCAACCCGAGTGGGTGAAGGCCCCTTCGTCACAGAATTGAAAGATGCTCTTGGCAACCGCCTGAGAGAAACGGGTGCTGAGTTTGGCGCAACGACAGGGCGGCCACGCAGATGCGGCTGGCTCGACTTAGTGGCCGTAAAATATGCCCTGCAGGTGTCTGGAATAAAGAACCTGGCCATCACAAAGGCTGACGTATTATCGGGACTGGACACTCTTAAAGTCTGCGTTGCCTACGATTGTGGCGGCCAAAGAGTGGATACCATCCCAGCCGACACGGCTCGGTTGTGGAAGGCAAAACCAGTGTACGAAACCCTCTCGGGTTGGAAGGAAGACCTGAAGCCAATTCAAAAATCACAGGACATTCCCCGAGCGCTCCAGGAATACGTGCAATTTATCGAAAAATTTACTGGTGCCCGAGTGAACCTAGTCTCCACGGGCGCAGACAGAGAAAACGTAATCGACATCCACAAGGCCTTCTGAAAATTATTATGGTTTGGGGCCAAAGACTCGCTCGTGTTCGAGACCATGTTTTTCTTCCAGTTCTTCTTTAGTCATGTATCCCGTGAAGATAGTTTTATCCATAGGAAATACTTCCGGCGATATGTGTGAACCATAAAGATGCCAAATGATGATGACCAAAAAGGCCAGCAGCGCCTCCCCGGAATGGGCAATCCGAGCCGCAGGAATGAGTTGGCCGGGCAGGTAATGGGTAATCAATACCGGATAAAGGAGAATGAGCCCCGAGACAATCATCACAACGCCCCCAAATATAAGGCCGATATACTCAAATTTTTGCCGGTAATGGAATTTTGGATAGAGAGGAAGCGCTTTTGCCTTTCCAAAATAGTAGCGCAACGTATGGATGATGTCGTGGATATCCTTTGAGGTGGGAAGCAAGGTCAGTTGCATTTTTCCAAGAAGGATTCCCATGACAATAATTGCAAAGTGGATGACTGCATGAATTGAAAAAATAATTCCTGATATACGGTGTACTGCCCTTGCCGTATCAAGGCCTCCAAAAAACTTAAGAAGCGCTGACGACCATCCTGCCGCATAATATTTTTGTGGAAAGCCGGTTAGGCAAAGGGCAACAAAGGTCGCAATCACAAATAGATGTTCTATTCGGCGAAAAACCGAAAATCTTTCCACAAGAACAGTCCCATCCTCTCGACGAACGATTTTAGTCATAAATTATCCTTTTCTTCGGCGAACGCCGTACCGCCACAAATCCAGCAAAATGTGGAGCACCAGTCCTAAAACAATAAAAGGGATGACGATATTATAGAACCACTTTACTCCCCACACGAGCGGGGCAGTCGCAAGCGTCGGTTTGTAATGAGATAGCCAGGCATCACCAAACGCAGGCATCGCTCCCTGGTGGCATTTTTGGCAAGTCTTAAGAACATTCTCTCGAACCTTTTCTGCCTGCCCCGGCAGATGAACGGATTCAATACTGTGATAACCATGGCAGTCAGTACAGACGGCTACGAGCTTACCTGGCACCTCGGCCCCAGTTGAATAAAGTTGGTTGGAAGCGCCGTGAAAGTCCTCCAGATAGGTTGTCAAAACATCAGGGTTTAAATTGTACTTCTTCATTCTTTCTGCATCGCCATGGCACTTGCCACAAAGTTTGTAAGAATTAACCTTGTATTCGATATCAGTCGGGTTCCTAATATCGTGTGCGCTGTGGCAGTCCGAACAAACAGGCACATCTTGATTATTTTCATCCACTAACGCCTTACCGTGAACTGAGTTGCGGTATTCGCTATCAACATCACCATGACACTGTCCGCATTTTTCGTTGATGGAGATTCTTGGAGTGGCTGCTTTTTGGATCCCATGGGAACCGTGACATTCCACGCAACCAGGAGCTCCCGATCCACCGTTTTTTAATACCTCGTAGTGAATGCTATCAAGCAACCGCGTGTAATGGGTATAATGACAACGTTTGCACGTTTCAGTTTTTACCGCCGTGTATTCTTCGCCATCCTTGTATTTAACAGAGGGATGGGGATATCCCGATATTTCACGGTGGCAGTCGACACAAGAAAGTCGACCAGTGTGAACAGAAGAATTCCATACTTTTGAATCGATAAAAACAGACTTCTTCTTTCCGTCATAAAAACGCAGCGCACCGACATCTTTTTCTCCGTGGCACGCTAAGCATTCAGAAGAGGCCTCTTGATTCACCCCATTGTCTGCAGCCCACAAAAAGACACTAAGAAACATTGCCGTATTGATAACAATTATTGGGATCATATTTTTCTTCATTTGGATGGAGTTCGTCATCTTGACAAATTCTACCAACATACTAATGAGTCGGAAAGTACCCCACACATACTTTTCAGATCCATCAGTGGTAATTCGTTTGTTTACTTTTCCGGTTTATTTTTCTTATCTTCATCCTTGCTCTTGGGATTTTTCTTGAAATAGGCTGCGTTGGGTTCCCAATCCGAACGCGCGTAGACAGCCAATGCACTTGCAATGGACTGAGCCCACTTGATCAGAACCGCAGCGATAATCCAAGCGGTAAAAGCAAACACTAGAAACGGGAACAAAACAACAAAAGCACCTCCCAGCAAGGGCGCCACCAAGAGCAGTAACGGGCTGGGTATCCGGTAATAATGATGACCGGCAAGCCCACCGATCGTTTCTTCGTCTGCTCCTACGTACCTAACGTCCATGGCACGAGGGGCAACATAAACGCCTTTGGGAGCCAAATTATCATGTGTGTATGTCTTCATAAGTACCTCGCCAACAAGTTTTTCTAATTACATAGTCGCAAAATTTCGGAAATTTCATAATCGGGATGAGTGCCTAGATGAGGTCAGTAATAGTACCTACCCATCATATTCGACCTATCCTAGGCAACCCCAAAAAACACTTATGAGTTGGCATTTTTTGTACTAAATTGCCAACATGTATGGGTTTCCCTTGAGGGCGCAATCAGCTTTTTTTTGCGAAAAGGTAACGGAACATTTTGGCGAGCTAGATGCAAACTTTACAAACCTAACCGCTTGGGTTATTATTATTAATGTTCAGAAAAGAGTAGGGGCAACTCGATGAAAAAGAATCAAGCGGCAGTAATCCTTGGTCGTAAAGGTGGAAAAGTAAGATCGGAATTAAAGCTTTCGGCATCCAGAAATAATGGACGACTAGGTGGTCGTCCTAAGCTTTCTTGTGTGCCAATTTCGGATCGGGTTCGAAGGGTGCTTCGTAAATCAGATTGGCGAATTGAATTTTTTGAATTTGTTGATGATTTTAGAAAGAACCCACGTAAAGATCTTATTGAAAAAAAACCAAGCGAGAAGGATGTAAGACTTTATAGTCTGGTCACATCTATGGTGTTGTTTTTATGTAGCGAACAAAGGGTACCTCCACCCGATTGGGCTGCCGCAGGACATTGGTTGGTAAAACCATATTTTGTAGGAGATTTTCAAAGCTTGAAGGCTTCCGCCTTACGTGAGTCACCTGTTGAGTTTAGAAGAAATAATATTTGGGTACTTAAAAACTTCATGGAGAGGGTATGACCAAAAAACAAATTAAAAAGCTGTTAAGCGATTTGTCTGACGAGTTGAATTCGGTTGGGATTAATGGGGAAGTTGGTGTTGTTGGTGGGGCGGCAATGGTTCTTGGTTTTAACGCTAGAGAAGCCACAAAGGATGTTGACGCTATCTTTGAGCCTGCGGAAAAAGTGAGAAAAGCTGCTGCGGCAGTTGGCAGGCGTAACAATATAGATACCGATTGGCTCAATGATGCTGTGAAAGGTTTTTTACCTAGACCAGAAGCAAGATTGGAAAAGACAGTGGTTTTTCAGACTCCATCCTTATTAGTCTGGGTTCCGGATCCGAGATATATGTTTGCCATGAAAGCAATGAGTGCCAGGGCTGGGACGAAGGATACGGACGATTTGATGATCCTAATCAAAGCTGCGGGAATTAATTCCGCCAAAGACGGAATAGATTTAATTGCGGACTATTATCCGGATCGAATAATTCCCACAAAAACTAAATTTTTCATTGAAGAGACGTTTCAGAAGATGGGTATTTTCTAGGGAGCTGATAACCTGGTGCTGAACGCAACAAAAGAGGGGGGGGACTTGACAGGTTTGCTACCATCCCTTTCTTAAAAGGGGTCCCTTACTCTTTAGCATTCTGCCACGATTCAAGTCCCCTTCTTTCTCTTGATAGGGCTGCAGCAAAATCTTTTTGTATCTTTTCAGATAAGTTGGGAAATACGCTGAGGGACATTACCCTTTCTATGAAAGCAATACCCTCCCGAAAGGCAGAGATTTGATCTGCTCTTCTGCTTTCGAATGTTTGACGTCCTCGCTTGGAGATGTTCTTGGCCAAAGTTGCTACTGCCGCACCTGTTCCAAAAATAATTCCAATAACAGTAAACACAGATCGCAGCTTGTGTACGAACAGATTGCTGAAAGCGATTTTTAATAGTCTAATCCAAGAGAGCATGGATGCGATCCAAGAAGCGGAATTAGAGTTCTAACCAGTTAATGTGAAGGTACTTTGAGACAAAGCGTATGCAGTGCTGTGTCCGGGCAGGGGTGACAGGACTCGGTCAAAAGATCAAGATAGGATTTTCAGTCCGCATGGTTCTTTCTGATCCCAATTTTTTCTTCTCTTTTTTTCTCGTCATTTGTCTAGCGATTTCTCTCCTCTCGTGCATGAATTTTCTGCCGAGGACATGCACTGAACTCGGGACGAAACCACCGTTATACGCGTTCGGTCGTCGCACTTTCTGACAGGTTGGGTTTTCACTTTATTGCAAGAGCTTGCACGCAGAATCGAGCGCTATCTTTCAAAAAAGGAATAAGGGAGGACCCCTCAAAAGGATAGGCGGATATTTTGCGACCGTACGCGATCGACTCGTTTGTTATGCCGCAAACCTTTTAAGCAACTAGTGTTGCCGGGACAACGCCTTCCGGAGTTCACTGATAGGGAGCACGTGGAGCCGATGGCCATATCTGAATTTTCCGAAGCAGTCGTCTCAGTTACTGATGGAAATTGCTTTTTGCTACATTTACAAACCGAACAGATTGTTCAATGGTTCGAGCGATATTCGCCCCAACCCATTTCGCTGAAAGACAGTTTTCTGGGTACCCAATTTTCGTCACGCAAGCTGAACAATTATGAGGCAATCTTTTTTAGATCTTCCGGTTTAATTCGATATTCTTTACCGACTTTGCCAGGCTTAAGTTTTCCCTTCTGAATCCATCTAAGAAGTGTTCGCTGGGAAACATCCAAATATTTTGATGCCGCCCCTAGAGTCAACCAAGGGTTTTCAAGTTTTGAGACATCTAAAATCTGGATTTCGATAAGGTTGCCCTGGCGATCAAATCCTGCAAATACCCCCTCAGCCACCTCCATATCGCGCGATATCCGTCCCTTCTTCAACATTAGGGAAAATGCATCCGCTTTTTTGTCATATGAGATCTTCATTTTGGGCTCCAATTCACTAAGGTCGTAATGACAATTACATTGGGTGGCTCAATTGAAATGGCCACGCAGACCAAGTTATCCTTTCTCGACGGAAAATGCATGAAAACCCAGTATTTTCCCTTGGTGGGTTTTGCCTTCTGCTTCCCATTCTGAATGACATGGAGCACGTCTTCTTCTGAAAGGCCGCGCAACAGCATTTGCTCACGGGCATGTTCAGTAAAAACCACCTCGTACGAGCGATTGTTGAACCGAACCTTCACTTAATCTAAGTAAAGCATAGTACATGCAATGTCAACTATAACACATGACAATTAGTGACAGGTGGACTTTCTGGTTTCACACTTACTGTTTCTCTAATGCTTTACTCCAAGATATTACTGCATTCTGAGTGTCAAGATTCGACTGTTCGTTGTCTCGCATTTCCGCTTCGACTTTCGGATCAGAAGAATGTAAACGTTCTCCACCTAGCGTCGCAGCAAATTCTGTTGCTCCACGTGGAAGGACAGCAATATCACCCCGCGATTTTTCAAGTAGGAGTTGGTCTGCAAAAACATCGGGATAATTCTTGTTGAACGTGGTCTTACCGGCAGCTATTAGTGAACTTGCTGCAGCTCGCGCCTTTTCCACTCCATCAAGGTAAGCCGCGGCAGTGCCCACTCCTACTGTTAGTAACCTCTCCGCCGCCTTCTTTTGAATAGTACTTCCCGTGTTTTTCATCTGTTCAAGGGCTTTATCAACTAACTCCTTTCGCTTAGTTTTGTTCTGTTCAAAAAGAGCACAGGCGTTATTCGTCTTAATCCATAAATACAGTGAGAGAGTGTCCGTAAGTGTCGGTTCGTTTTCTTTGGCCTTTCTATTGCTACCCTTGTCAAAGTCATGTCGGTTGAATTTTTGTAGTTTGAGCGGTTCAACTGTCAGTCTTGTGTCATCGCTCCACCCATTACTGACAAACAAAAATAGAGCTGGAACCAGAATATGCATACTTTTTCCATTTGCCATATAGTTTTTCCCCCTAGGGCAGCAGAGTTAACAATATATCCCATTTATCTGTATTGAAAAAGCTACCAATGATGCTGCACTTTTCTTCACTTCAGAGCCCAGACGACAAATTTCTTCGTCGGTCAAAACGCCCAGTGCCTAATCGAGGAAAGCTGCTGTAGAGCCGCGGTTGTTGAAATATAAAATATAAAGTACTACTTTTAGTTTTAGTGTATTATTAAAAACAGTAGTTTAGATTGTCTTATTTAAAAAGAACCCTAGACCTCAGATCGCTTTTGGAGAAGAAGTCTTTTTTCCTTTTTGGACCCCGCGGAACAGGGAAATCGAGCCTTATCAAACACACCCTCGGTGAAGATACTGTCACGATTAACCTGCTAAGAACCGAATACCAAATGCGTCTTGCCGCTGAACCCCACACTCTTCAGGATATCATCAAGGCCGAGCAGAACAGCAAGCAGGATTTGATTGTCATCGATGAAATTCAAAAAATCCCGATTCTCTTGGACGAAGTCCATCGGCTCATCGAAGAGGAAGGAATACGTCTTCTGCTGACAGGAAGCAGTGCCAGACGCTTGAAACAACATTCGGTAAATCTTCTCGGGGGGAGGGCCAGAAGAGCGGAGTTGTTTCCCTTCACTAGACAAGAGATCCCGGATTTTAAATTGGAGAGGTATTTGCGATTCGGTGGCCTACCCCCTGTTTGGCTCAGCGAGGAACCGGAGGAAGAGCTAGACGCCTACGTCGGCAACTATATTAATGAGGAAATTAAGGCGGAGGGGGCAATCCGAAAGTTTCCTCCCTTTGTCGGATTCTAGCGTTTTGCTGCCTTAACGAGCGGACAGGTGCTTAACTTCAGTAAAATTGCAAACGATGCTGGGGTCTCCTCTCCCACGATTGCGTCGTATTACAAAATCCTGGAAGATACTCTGATTGGCTCGCAGCTCGAGCCATGGAGAAAATCGTCCCACCGAAAAGCTGTTAGCACTTCAAAATTTTACCTTTTTGATACGGGAGTAACCAACACTCTCGCAGGGACAAAAGAGGTTGATAGAAACTCCGATTTGTACGGCAAACTGTTCGAGCAATGGATATTCATGGAGCTGAGGAGTTACCTAAGTTATAAAAGAGTGAGAGAGACGTTAAATTTCTGGCGGACGGAAGATAAAGTTGAGGTGGATTTTCTGATTGGAGATGAGGTGGCTATTGAGTGCAAATCTTCCTGAAAAACAGTCGAGCGCGACACCAGGGGACTCAAGTGTCTAATGGACGAGAGAAAAATCAAACGCTTTCTACTAGTAAGCAACGATCCCATGAATCGAATCAAAGACAAAATTGAGTACCTACACTGGGAAAAATTCCTGGAATGCCTCTGGACCAGCAAGTTGGTTTAGTTCCTAAAAATGGAGGGGCTCTCGGTGAATAACTGGTTAATGCTGTTGAACATTGACGGATTATGGCAGCCCCCGGACAATGAAAAAGTATTCTCAAAATGGGCTATTTGCCGTTGTTGCTATCTTTTCTTATTTCAAATGCCTTTCATAGCTTGGTGGCCTTACTTTGGTTAAAGGGGATACAGAAGCTCTCAGGGCCCATTGCCCCCATTTCCAGAGCAAACCTCTCTACACTTGCACTTATCCTGCCATTGGCTGTGTCGATCGAACAATTTCTTGGCCCCCCCGCTTCTTCGAATGATTTTGTTCTGGTGCGTCTGCCATTATGGATCCGAACTCTCATGGACAAGCCAGCTTTATTGCTTGGAGTGTGGGCTCTGTTTGCGGGAACGGTCGCAGTATTCCTTATTCAAGAGGTCCGCCCTCTTTTTCGCGCATTCAAACGTAAACACATTTCTGCAATACAGTCCCAGCAACTTGAGCAATGGGTAGATAGAATAATCGGGTTGTATCATCAAGCAGGTTTGAAGCTGCAACGTCCTAAAGTCTGTCTTATTGAGACCAATGATCCCGTCGCTATGATCTTCGGAATCGTTCGTCCCGTTTTGCTTATCTCTCGCAAATTACTTGAAAGTTGCAGCCGGCAAGAGGCTGACGTCATTATTGCTCATGAGATTGCCCACCTTTATTTTGGCGGAAATCTCCGCATGCTGTGCATCTGGGCTGTCAGAGCAATACAAGCAGCAAATCCAATCAGTTTGATTTTGTTTCGAGACATAACCGATTTGATGGAGATGGCCTGCGATGATTTAGCAGCAACATTGACAGGTGATCGCAAAGTGCTTGCACAAGCCATTCAGAAGATGTCTGAAACAAATACGGCCGTATCGGGCACATTGCTCAAACGTGCTCGTCAAGAACTTCTCCAACGAGCGGAGGAGGAATCGACTTCGTACCGGATTCGAGTATTGGAACATACGAGTCACGAAGGGGCATTGCCTTCTCATATCCTATGGCTTTGTGCGGTGGCCCTCGGAGGCATGCTATGGGTAATCGTATGAAAGTCCATTCGAAAAGAATTTCAGCCATCGTCCTTTGGACGCTTGTAATGCTCCTTGCTTTATGGGGTGTTGACCGGCTTCTGTTTGGACCCCTCATCAAAGAGGGTTGGATTCAAACGACAGGAACCGTCCCCGCTGAAGCGGGCCCCCGGATCGCCACTTCCTACTTGCCCGATTACTATGTTTGGCCAGCGAGCTTAGCCTTTTATCGGATACAACCTACACCCGGGTGGTGGCTTGCTTTGTTGGTAAAAGGCAGACAAGAGCCGTCCGGTTGGCTGGGATTCGGGAAACCAGAACTACCAACCTCTTTGAACAAACTGCAAGATTGTTTTACTGATAGACGCTGCCCACCAGGCTGGGAACTTTTCTCCCGTCAATTCGATTCTCAAGGGGTTATTCATTTGATCATCAAAGCACCGTCCATGGATGCGGGTCGGATAATGAATGGCCTGAGAATCCAATCAGCGAATCGGTAGAAGGCCAACTCGAATAGCAAACTGAATAAGCTTAGAGCGGTTTCTTATTCCTAACTTATCCATCAAGTTAACCCTATGTGACATAACTGTCTTGACGGCAACATCCAGGTTTGAAGCAATTTCTTTGTTGCTGTATCCCTCGGCAATCAGCTTTAAAATCTGCCTCTCCCTTGGAGTCAGGCGGTGGTATGCCTCCTCGTCAGGCTCAACCTTTTCCTTCTGCTCTTTTCCTTGCGCCGCACAGACCACTAGGCCGGCAAGATTTGGATCAATGTACGTTCCATCCTTAATGATAGATCGGATGGCAGAAACCAATTCTTCTCCACGCGCTGATTTCAAAATATACCCATTAATACCCGCTTCAAGAAGCCGCCGGAAGTAAATCGCTTCGCTGAATTGCGTTAATATGAGGATTTTGACTTTATTTTTCTTTTGCCTTAACTCAAGAACGGTTTCCAATCCCCCAGCGACTGGCATAGACAAATCAAGGACTAACAAATCGGGATGAACACTTTCACAAAGTTCGACGGCTCTTTTGCCATCTGAAGCCTCTCCGACAACCTGAAACACCGGATCGGTCTGTTCTTCAAAAAAGGCACGAAGACCTGCACGCAACACCGCATGATCGTCAGCTAATACCAGTCGAATGGTCATGCTGCTCTCCTGGTAAATGAGTAAGAGGGATCCTTACCGAAACGGAAGTCCCCTCCCCTGGCTTGCTCTCAATATTGAAATGTCCTCCCAATAAATTGGATCGCTCTTTCATTCCCAATATTCCTAAACTCTTCCCTTCAAGTTTTCCTTCTTGCTCAATCACTTTCAAATTAAAACCCTCGCCATCATCTTCAACGGTCATTTCTATCATGTCCGGAAAGTTGTTCACGGTAACCATCACATGCTCCGCGCGAGCGTGTTGCACGATATTTTTTAGACTTTCCTGAAAAATCCGGAATAAACTGATTTCGATCTCATGGTTAATTTTGTTTTGTTCACCGCCCTCCACAATAAGCGAACCTTTTAATCCGTGATCCCGTTCCACTCGCTCAAGATACCACTGGAGTGCCGGGATAAAACCCAGGTCGTCCAGAACCGACGGACGCAGATCAATCAAAATTTGCCTCACAGTTTTTAAGATCCCCTGCACGCGTTCTTCCAAGTGTTGAATCTTAGGCAGGAGTTGTTCGGGAGCCTTGATTTTTGCAAGCCGCTCAATTTCAAGACGGTGTGCAGCCAAATCTTGAGCAATGGTGTCGTGCAATTCCCGCGCAATCCTCCCTCTTTCCTCTTCCTGTGCTTTAAGAACACCTTCAAGAAAGAGCTGGCTTTCTTTTCTCTTGAGGAGCGAATCGACCAATTTGGCTCGCCAGCGGTTCAAGGCATGAGCCAATTCTCCGGCTTCATCATCTCCAAAAGAGGGAAGAAGGAGGGGCTTATCCGTCCCTTCAATATTCCGCACTGCCTGGGTAAGCCGAACAAGCGGAGACACAACGCCATGAACGGAAAGGAAGGCGAAAACCAGGAAAATGATAATAAACGCACCGCCCAGCCAAATGAGCCGATATTTCAATCGAATAACTGGAGCCAAAGCATCTCCCTCCGGCTGCAGTACTGCCATTCCCAATTTAAGAGTGGGCAGAGGAGCAAAAGCAAGAACCTGGTTCTCACGTACCGTCGAAGACACTCCCGTTCTGCTCACATGGCAAGCATGGCAGCGACCGTGGATTTCGCGCTTGGCAGTAATTGCGTTTTTGAGAATGCTTTCATGGTCAGCAACGTAAAAAAGAGTATTCGGTCGAGTGGAAGCGATAACAGACCCTTTGCTATCAACTAACTCGAACGTCGCGGATGCCATCGGGCTAACATTTTGCAAGGGAAGTAACAAATTAGTGGTGGCTGGATGGAGCAGCCCCCCCACAAAACCACACAAGTCTGCGTTCGAACAGAGAATCGGTTTGACGAAAAACAAAACCGGCCCGTGGTCCTTGCTGATCGGAATCAAGTCAGACACCACCGTTTGTTTGAGTTCACGGCTGTGTCTGCATAACTCTTTTAAATCCACGGCGCTCTCAAGGTGAGTAGCCTCCCGATCCGGCACCGTGGCAAGCCATGAACCAGCAGGATCGAGAACAAAGACGCCCTCGTTAAAAATCGTCCGCAAGTAAGCTTCTGAAAGTTGACTCCGAACTCTGTCCTTATCATGGGCCTCGACCGCATCAGCAACAATGCTGCCCAACTCGTTCAAATCGTCATTGATCATTTGCTCGAGATAGCTTCCGGTGGTACGCGCCAAAGTGATTCTTTCCTGAAGCAGGCGTTCAACCATGCCGTTGATCGTTATCAGCGATTGAGCCAGTACGGCTCCCAACAGACAAGCGCTTCCAACGATCAAGAAAAAAATCGAACGGTAGTAAAGACTCTTTCTCAGTTTTCGCCTAAAAGAAAAGAGATTATTAAACCATTCAATACGAACCATCGAGTACCTGAATTCTGAATCTATCCAAAGGCTATCACTGAGTTTATGTCCTGTCAGGATTGAAGTTGATCAAACATGCTTGGGGAACTGACTCAAGGACAACGACAGACGCTAGATTAAACCATCGTCCACACCGATCGAGAATAGCGCTGTCACTAGTTGCAACAATTTGATCGCTTGATTTTAAAACGCGATCAGGATCTTTCACCAACTCGATATGCCAAACCCATCCCTTTTGGGATGCTACTGCCTGCATCACCATTTTGAGTCGTGCACTATTGGAAACGGGGCTATCCAGGTACCAATGGCAACTTTTCAACTGAAATGAGCAAAGCACTTCACCGATTCGAGTCAGTGCTGGAATGGTTTCGGCAACCTTTCGATAGTGTCCGTGCATGCTAGCCAGGTCTCGGAAACACCCGTCTCTACCAATCAAAATCACGCCTCCCCCTAATGCAGCCTCAACTGTTGTCAGGACGTTATAACCATCAATACACAAACTCGAACCCGTAAGACCCTCCTTCTTGATTTCGGTACACCGTCTTCTCGAACATTCGCTTTCAGAGCAGGAGGACCTTTCAATGGCAATGCGCTGACGTTGACTTAGGTTAAACCGATCTCCAACAATTTTAAGTGAAGAGTTATTTGCATAGCCCCTATCAATCAACCAGCGAAAGTGATTGGCTGCTTCGGTAAGCATCGGCATTTGCGAGGCCGAGAAAAAAAAGGAATCTTCCGGATGAGGACCCCGGTGTTGTCTTCTATCGGGCATATGGTATCCACACTCGATTCAGCTTCATATAGTTCTGTTTCCCAACTATGTAAATCACAGGCTACTTTGGCTTATTGGATCACATCGCAGCTGGATAACAAGGCTGTTTCTAGAAACAGTGGATAAACGGGCTGCCAGTAGTTTCGTAGCTGCTCACCCTTGCGCGGGTGGAGGTCTTATTTTTCTCGCTTGATAGGGAATCAGTCCTAAGCCTTCGAGCTGATTTTGCCACACGTAGGCCCTGACCGTTTTGAAAGCAGCTCCCCATTCCACAAGCCGGCTGTAACATAAATACCGCCAGAATTTTCCAAAGGGATTGGATTTGGAAGCCCCTGTTACCTTCAGTGCAACCGTTCCTGCAAAGGCTCTTAGGAACGCCTGGAAAGATTCTCTCCTTTTGGCTCGAATGACTAAGTGTAAATGTGAACCCGCGTTCCCAAATTGATAAACACACACCTCATATCTGCAACTAAGATTGCTCAAACAGGCTCGGATAAAACTTGCATGGCGTTTTTGAAGAAGGGAGAGCGGACCTTTGGCCACATCAGAACGAAGCACAAGATGCATGGACTTCTTTCCTGAAAAAGGTCTTCGACCTTTCTGGCGCCCTACTGAAAGCCTGCCTCCATGTTCTGAGGCCATGTTATCGTCTATTAATTTTAACTGTCCTCGCCAACCCATAAAATATCTCTAGCAAGTTATCGACGGTAAGGCAATGGTATTTCGTCGTTAATAGGGGAGTGTTAGACCACTTGCCCGTATTTCGTTGGGAGACTTCCCACTTTGTTGCCAAGTCCTGGTGTCTGGCCTGAAAAAACGCCATAAAAAGTGCGACGTTCCTTCCAATGAGTTGTCAGGAGTTTGTCTTGTTTACAAAGTTATTGCCTGTTTTGTCTTTGCCCGATCCGAGGTGAGCTCTCAACTATGTAGAT
>JACQOU010000283.1 GCA_016207775.1 Deltaproteobacteria bacterium | reverse complement strand
TTATTGCTCATTTCTAAATAAATCGTAGATGCTTTCATTTCGTAATAAAACCTAAAATCATAATTATTTAGTAATGCACCGTGCATGGTTCTTGTTTCGCCGGCCT
Source organism: Deltaproteobacteria bacterium (assembly GCA_016207775.1). Taxonomy (GTDB): domain Bacteria; phylum Bdellovibrionota; class FAC87; order UBA2466; family UBA2466; genus JACQOU01. The sequence goes on along the minus strand of JACQOU010000283.1, from coordinate 3,442 downwards.
GACTTTCAATCCTTTTTTACTTGATTGTGTACGACATATTTCGTACAATACAATGAATGGGCCTCAAAGATGCTAGACAACGTGCAGTTGATTGCCTTCGGGCCGGTAAAATACAGCATGAGGCTCGTAACGAAATTGAAGTGAAAAAGCGGAGATCAGTATAAATGCTCCCCACATCACCTTTTGCCTGAACTTGATGTGCATGAGTTCAAGCCAGAGGTCTGGAACGATTCCAAGACCAAGAAAGAGAAGTGGTATCTTAAGTGCTACTTCGTTGAGCTAGATGTCATATTTATCAGCGTCCATAAAAGCTGATGAAATTGGAAAGGAGATCGCCGATGGATATTTATAAAGTGGGAGATAAATCGAAAGCTCTCTGCTCGTTTTGCAAGGCGATTACGGAAACCACCTTTCGGGTCCGAACCGTTCCCTTAAGCAGCGGAAAAGGGAGAGTTGAAGGCGTTCTAGCGGGTGTTTGTGACAGGTGTGATCGAGTGCTATCCATTCCCCAACAGTCGGTACCTCGAATAAAAGAACAGATTGGCACGAAAAGGCATTCGCTCGAGGCTAGAATTCCGCAACACCTGAGTGACATTTTGAATCTGGCGTGCCACCAAATAGGGGCGAACTCCGCAAGTGAGTTTCAAGCGATCTTGATAAAATATTACATTCGCAGAATTCTTGAGGCGAGTCTTGCCAAAAAAATCCATAAACTTTTGGAATCCGAGCTTTCATCGGGGAAGTCAGACTCCCGCATTTCTTTAAAGATTGACGACGCCATGTACGAAACGTTGGTGATTGCTTTGGAACGTTTGGACCTTAATCAGTCAGAGCTGCTTCGAGTGATAGCCGTGTTGGTTAAGCATGAGATTCTGGATGAAGAAGATGAAGAGGCCGTTGAAGATCTTAAGAAGATGGCCACAGTGGCTTGATCACTTCAGTTTTCTTGTGTGATAGTTTCGCAACCGAAACGAGATTGTTACTCCGTACGCACCTCTTCTATTTGACCCATTGGGAAACGATATGGCTTGAAAGAAGCAGAACCATTGTCTTTAACCGTGATTTGAAAAGCTTTCCGCTTAATGAGATCCGCCACAAAAAAATCTAGCGAATCGTGACGGACGACATTTATGCTCGGAATCACGCGGATCGTTTCTTCGGAACCAAGCCCCAGTACTTGGCGTATGGCATCTTCCATCAAAACTTTATTCTCATACCCAAGACTATCCCAACGCCCACTGGAATAACTGCCATTAAATCCGTATATATGTTGGGCTGTTAAATCACGAAGTCGTTGTGCTGCAGAGCCGTGATCGCCACATCCCAATTCTTCCAGAGCGTTGATGATCCAAGCGCGCTGTTTAACCATCGAGGTGTAAGCCGCAGCGTACATGTCACGAGCATGAACATCTTCGCCCCAAGAGGCCCGGCTGCCGGTAGCTCCTATAGCAGTTCCGTAGATTTTGTTTTTAAAAAAGAGGGGACCACCACTATCACCCTGAGTGGGAAGGTTCTTGATAAGACCGTCCGGTTGGGCCCTCGAAACAAGAATCATATCTCCCTCAGTCGCATTGGACGCCTTTGTTTTCTGCGGAGAAGAAAAATCAAGGTGTCCATAGCCAGTGAACCAACAGCTTCCCACTCTGCGCCGTCCAGCGCCGTAGTCGATGTACTTGACGGGATACTTTGGATCGCTTGTCTCTTGTTCCCTAGTGCCCACGAATCCATATCCAATAAAATCCAAGCTACCTGCATCTTTAGGGAGCGGTTCCGTGGCAAGAGCGTCGGTTGAGAAACCCTCAATAGGTAGCGGTCTAGCGGGTTTGAGAACCGCGATATCCTCTCCCGTTCCAGTTGCTCCTCGAATTTTTTTGTGTGAGCCTGAAGCTAAGGGCTTTGAAAAATCTGGCTTGTCCCCGCTGTAAATGAATGTTGTTGGTCCGGGTCTAAGACAGTGACCACCGGTAACGATGCAGCCCTGAACAATCGTTCCTGTACAACCCATGCTTTGTTTTGGATCAGTAGGATGTTCTGTAAAAAGCATGACGGTTCGTTTAGTAAGGTCATGGTCTGGGTTCGGAGTTCTACCGTCCAAAACACCCATCGCAGCCCTTCCGATAGCGGAGCGTAACGCATGGATACCTTCCGCAGGAGCGTTCTGAATAAAAATAGATGAAACGAGTAATGCCCCTAATAATATGGCTACGCTTTTCATGGTTTTCCCCCCCCAAAACTGATCAAAAATGGTGCAATGGCTATGCCAAAAAAAAGTTGAAGCGGAACAAGATTTGGGGTGGGAAAACGTGTTCAACCAGTCTTAACGTGACTAGGAAATAGACACCTTTCTTGGAACCAAACTGAAGTAGCCATTATGCTTAAACCCCTCAATTAATATAAGGCAAATAGCCGTATGCGATACCCCTAAGCGTTTGGCGAATGTGAGACTGGAGCGACCCATCGGGGTTGATGACCCCCGAATCTGGGAAGTAAGGCTGATTGGCCGCTAACACATAGCCATTGATCCATCGAGCCCCTCTTTGAAAGTTTGCCATTCCGGTATTCCATTGTGCCCATGATGTACTGAGCGCCACTGCATGGACCCCTGCCTGCTTGTATTGATCCATCGGTCTGGCCGAATAGATGTCTGAACAAACAGTAATGCCCACCTTACCGAAAATCCCTTCATAGGTAACGGGATCTTTTCCGGGCTCAAGAAAACTCTGCTCAAGATGATACAGATTGATTTTACGATAGCGAGCAACAATCATTCCCTCGGGATTAAGGACAACTATCGTGTTGTAATAATGTTCGGTCTCGGGCTCAACTTCAGCAAAGCCTACGTGAAGATAAATTCCCAGCTCCCGTGCCAGGTCGCCAAAATATTGGGTAGAAGGACCAGGAACCGGTTCCACATAAGGTTCGATGTCCTGACGGTTTCTGAAGTTGTCTTCTTCGGAGGGAAGTTCAGGGATGTCGGGATAGCCAACAACAGCAAATTCAGAGGTTATAATAAGCCTTGCTCCCTTGGCAGCCGCTTCTCGAATGTAAACTTCCAGGGCCTTCCTATTTTCCACTTTGAAGTTTTCAGCAACGGCCGGCGTTACTCCTAAGGGCGTAGTCGCTACTGGCGCCCATTGAACCACAGCAACTTTCCCAAACTTGTTGGGATCAAAAGAGCCGCCAGGCTCAAAAACCTCCTCGATCGGTACCAGGCCGCCAAAAGCACTCCAGACAGTAAAAATCAGACAAATAATGAGGATAATTGCCAATCGAAGTGTTGCCATTCCCCCCCCTGCCTGCTCAAAAGCTCTATTTCTTTCCTTCAAAGGGAGGAATTGTCAACCGCACCGGGGTTGATTCAGCGATTCCCGCCGAGGCGCTCAGCGTAACAAAAACCGGCGTATATGCGGGAAAACAGGACAGACCTTCCAGGATTTCGGAT
>JACQOU010000025.1 GCA_016207775.1 Deltaproteobacteria bacterium | reverse complement strand
TTTATTGACTATCGCTAATCATAAATATATACATCGCGGCATGAAGTACAAAAACACAATCAAAATTGCCAAGGTAAGTTTTAAAGTGATTTCTATTGCAAGTCTTGTGGGGGCTATTGCCTCTACCATTGGTCTAGTATTTTTGGAGATCGCGGCAGTTTGTCTGATGGCCTGGGATAAGGGCAGGGTGTTGCCCGATATCCCTAGTTTTGGAAAGTTGTTGCAACTACTCCATTCTCCATGGCTCATAGTAGAAATCACATTCTTAGCACTTGGTATGGCACTCATATTCATGATCTTTCGGAACCTGGCTTGGGTCATTGGTCATCTAGATGACAATTCTTTGGAGGATCGTTTGGTCATCTTGCGTTTGGACTCGACCGTTAGGATCCTCTTGTTTCTTTTCGCCGTAGATAGCCTACATATCGCCTGCAGTACCTATCTTTTCGACAAGGTTCTTCCTATCCTTGCGCCGGAGAATGTGACCTCAACCCAATACAGCCTTAAGAACTATCTGTCGCACGATCTCTGGTATTACGTGTTTCCCAGTTTTCCAGGAACTTCAGCCCTCGTATTTGCCCTCCTGATTTACATCCTGGCCCGATTTCTCGAAGAGAAAGCACGTTTAAGAGAAGAGGTAGAAGTGTTGAGAAAAGATTCCGAACTCACGGTTTAATTATGGCCATTAATATTAACTTAGATGTCGAGATGGCTAAAAAAAAGATGACTCTTACTGAACTTGCCGAGCGTGTTGGCATTTCAATTCAAAACCTTTCAATACTGAAGACAGGAAAGGCAAAGGCGATCCGCTTTTCAACCCTGGAAAAGATCTGCGAGGTCCTTCGGTGCAAACCTGGAGACATACTTGATTACCGAGAGGACGAGAAATGACGTGATGCTTTAACTCAGCAGCTTTCATAGCTGTCCATACGAAATTTCGGGTAATCGGATGGCTGCTGTATGGATTTCCCACAACAAGGCCGGATATATGGCAGCAGTCTTGTACCTCATCATTTGACGATGGTTTTCCGATAGTCCTGACTGACGTAGAACAGGTTTGCAGTTCTTTCGCCATCCTTCTTGTTCGCAAACTCGGTTTCGCTCTGGGCTGCAACTTCTTTCTTTTTGTCGTCATCCATACCGTAAATAGATCGAAATTCACCGGCTGGCATTGAGAAGTAATCCGTAAGACTGACTTTGCCGTTACTCAAATAGACAACGTAACGGACTCGAAGTTCAACCGGATGGCGCATGGACCCGTCCGCATAAATGTTGGCATACGCCGTTGTTTTGCCGGTGCCGAACAAATGAGCCGGCTCAGTCGTCCCAGGGAGAAGTCGGGTAGGGGCGCCGGGTGTCACAGAGTTGGCGTTGTCAACCACCTCGGGAATGGCATATACAGCCTTCACCCGTTCTTTTTCGTAAAAATAATTGAAATGGTAGGCATTGTAGAACGTAATTTCATACTTTACTGAGGAAGCAAGGCTTAGACAGGGAACAAGCATTAACAGAGCAGCGAGAGTCTTTCGCAAAGGCATAGATAGAACCTCCTGATTAGTGTTTCGGAGGAGGTGTAAGGTGTAGATAGGGGATTTGTCAATTCAAAGTCCCACAATGAAGAGGCAGCAACAGGTTTATTCCAATATTTCATAGCAGCAATACTTAGCAGAGGCCGGCTCTCACGAAGGAAACTTGCGCATTTTGGAAATAGCTAAAGACGGAAAAAGCCAGGTAACGCTGCTTGATACAACGATTCCGGCGGATGTTAAGGACCTACTTGTCCTAAACGACAAAGAAGTTTTTGTTGCGGTGGTTTCAGACGGACAAAGTAAAATTCTTAAGTTTATCCGCGAATAGGTTGGTATGGTTTGTCGCGTTGGTAATTTGTATCTTTCTTTACCCACGCCTTCGGAGAGATTAAGCTTTCGAAAATGGACCCATTTTCAGCCGCCGGCAAAAAAGATCAGTTCAAGGCTCCCTTTATCGATATTTCGATGTCCTTAGAGAACGATATGCTTCATTGGCCTGGCGATCCCCCATTCGAGAAAAAAAGTTATCTCAGCATGGAGAAAGGGGACTTGTGTAACGTCAGTCTTTTGGCATCGAGCTCGCATATCGGAACCCACGTAGATGCTCCGCGACATTTCTTGCACCAAGGGGAAACGATCGAAAAAATTCCGCTTGATTGGATGGTAGGAAAGGCGCGGGTGTTCGAGATCGGCAATCGGGTAATTAATGTTGAAGAACTAATTCCCAAGAAAATTGTAAAGGGAGATAGGGTTCTATTTAAGACAATGAATTCCAGGCTGCTAAGAACCAGAAAAGAATTTTTCCCTGACTACGTTCATCTCAGCATTGAGTCTGCCAAATATCTTGCCGGGCTTCCGATACGGACAGTGGGAATTGATTCATTATCCATTGGGGGCTTTGACAGTAAAAAAAACCAAGAAACACACCAAATTTTACTCAAAGCGGGTATTTGCATCATTGAGGGGCTCGATCTCTTAGACGTTGCGGAGGGGGAATACACTCTCGTATGTCTCCCGCTAAAAATTAGCGGGGGTGACGGGGCCCCAGCTCGGGCTATTCTGCAAAAAGCGACCTCCCGATTCGAATAAGAACAGTAAGGGTATATTTAATGGTTCAAACCTATACGAAAACAAAAGCTGCCTTTTTACTGCCTGCAGCCCCTTTTTCCTTCGGAGATGATGGTACAATTAACTCCTCCGCTGATGAATGCGCCCTTTCTTACGGGTTGTGCACTCCTGCAATCCTGTCCGTTATTGTTTCTGCACTCAACTTGTTTCTTTAGGCAATTACAATACGTTTCCCACGCTGGCCCTGCCTCCATATACTTTGGGCATGGGCCTTCCACGGTAAGATGGTTTATCATGTTATTTACCATTTTAGGTCTAGAGTACTCACAGATCGCATCCGCACTTCCCTTTATATTTGGCGGCATTGTTGCAATGGTGGAATCCTTCACCTGACGCTCTGTATTACATAAAAACAGAACGCTTGGTTGGGGCCCGCAGCCGCCCCCCATCATTCCGGCATTTCCCCCCGTTCCCATCTTTGCTCCTCCCGGAGCATTGGCTTCGGCGAAGACGGGAAGTCCGACAAAGATACTGAAAAACACCACCATCAGGATTAGACTTTTCATAAATGCTCCTTCTTACCGATTGGGTTCATTAGAATTTCTTACTGCTAAACAATAATAGTATATTTCCCAGGGCGTTTCGGCAAGATTGATGGGATCGATGCAGCGATTCCCGCCGAGGCG
>JACQOU010000280.1 GCA_016207775.1 Deltaproteobacteria bacterium | reverse complement strand
GTATTACCTCAATCATTTGCGGCAACGGCAATCCCAGCAGCATTGTCTTTTTAAGCTACGAACAGGAACTTGCCCAGTATATTCATCGGACCAATTTGCAGCAGAAGGACGATGATCCAAATAGGAAAATCGATTTTTATCATGTCATCAATGACCTTGGCAGTTCGTTGGGGAACCAGTGGGTGGCAAACTTAGAAAAAAAAGGGGTGAAGCTGTCTTTGGCACACCCCACCATCCTCATCGGGAAAGCCTACGTTGCAAATTTCAACCGTCTTTTCCTCAATAATAAGATCGTAGGGACCACCGCACAGGGCCGTTTTGAACTGCAAGTTTTTATCTCTGACATCCCTGAATGATCCAATCAGCGGGGAGCAATAAACTGACTGGTTATCACTTTAAATACCATGGAAGGAAGGGTTGGATTTGGCATGTGTCCCTTTTCAATGACTACGAATCCAACCAATACTCCTGGCTCAGTTTTAAAGACTCCATGCCATTTGTAAGAACTCAGGACATCTTGCAGCTCTTTGCGGTTTGCAGCCCCCACCACATCGAGCGTGTAGGACATTCCTCCTACTTCCACCTTTTCCACGCACCCAAGCATATGTTCTGGGCAAAGGTGAATAACCGCATTGGGCTCATAGCGAAGAGAGACAAGTTCTGAGTATGCTGGAACCGACAAAAAAGCGATTGCGATTAGTACAAAAATATTTTTCATGATTTGGGCCTCCCACTTAGTTGAAACGGCAACCTATCAACTGTGTGTGATATTGTCATGTTGCGTTCGGTCTTTGGGGCAAGCTTTGGTTTGTTTTATTGTGCAGCGCTTGATTTCATAGTTCCGAAATTCCCCAAGGCGAAAAGGGAAAATAGATTCCCAAACCAACGTGAGGGCATTTTTGATTTCATCTTTGTCCCACTTAAACCGGCATTTTTTGGGATCAAAATCAAATGCTGAAGCTGAAATACGTTCCTTCAGTAGGCTGGGGTGAGTGCCATCGTATTTTTGTAATCCGATGTGTCTGACAAGCTCAAAAGAACGGGGGTCCGAACTGGCCTGCCCTCCCCACCACCGTGACATTTGGACCGCCTTTTCCTGCATTAATTGAGGTGAGCGGACATAGCCATAGTGAAAAACTCGAGCGTTGGAATCAATGGCGGTTATCTTTTTTCCATTCTTGCGAAAACCCTGGGCGTCTCTGAAGGACTCAATATTTCTTCCATTCTTGAATGCCCGAACTTCTCTCCGATACCAATTGCGCCCTCGAATGGTGTAATTGAAATTTCCGTAAAAATGGAGATAGTTAAATAAAATACCGTCCACATCTGCGTGATGGTCCGCCTCAGTTATCGCCTTCTTAATCTTGGGTAAATCGTCATCATGTATGAGTTCATCCGATTGGATGTAAAAACACCAATTTCCCTGGCAGAGGCTTAGAGCTTTATTGGTTTGGTGTTTTAATTGATAACCGTCCTTTTGAGCTTCCGCATCCCAAACGCTGGGGACTACTTTTATTTTGGTGGATTGCCGAGTGAGTTCTTCACAGATTTCATTTGTGCCGTCCGTTGAATCGCCACAGCAAATAATCAGCTCATCACAGATAGGTAATATGGATAATGCACTTTCTGGAAATGGGTACGCTAAGCGGTTTGCATTTCTGACAATGGTAAAACCACTTACCCGAACATTCTCACTCATACATTAAACCGGAAGAACATCACATCGTCGGGTTGTACGACGTATTCTTTGCCTTCTGTCCGAATCACACCCGCTTCTCTAAGCTTTTGTTCGCTTCCAACAGAAATGAGTTCTGAGGCTTTATAGCATTCCGCACAGATATAGCCCCGTTCAAAATCCGTGTGGATAGTTCCCGCTGCCGCAGGGGCTTTAATCCCTTTCGTGATCGTCCAAGCGCGCGACTCCTTAGGTCCACCGGTATAAAAGGTAATTAAACCCAAAAGCTCAAAAGCAGCACGGATCAGACGATGAAGACCGGGCTCTGAGAGTCCAAGGGCTGACAAATATTCGGCCCTCTCCTTTTCAGGGAGCTGTGCGATTTGGGCTTCGAGTGAGCAATCCAAGGCAAGACATTTTGCTCCCTCTCTTTGCGCGACTTGTTCGACTTGAGAGACCAAGGTCTGCTCTTCCGTTTTTGAGCTTGTGTTTGCAACATATAGAACTGGCTTAAGAGTCATAAGGAATAACGATTGTATTCGCTCGCTGTCTGCTGCCTCCAAATGAAACGTTCGCGCGGGCTTGCCCTGATCCATGTGTGACTTTAGCGCTTCGAAACATTCAATGTTTTTTCTGGTTTCTTTATCGCCGCTTTTTGCCGCTTTTTTATCCCGCTCCAGCCTCTTATCGAGGGTTTGCAAATCGGCGAGTAATAATTCAGTTTGGATGACTTCGATGTCTCGCAGAGGATCCACTGAACCATCCACATGGACTACGTCCTCACTGACAAAACAGCGCACAAGTTGAATGATGGCATTGACCTGGCGGATATGATGCAGGAACTGGTTGCCGAGGCCCTCGCCCTGTGAGGCCCCTTTCACAAGTCCAGCAATATCGACGATTCGAGTGGTGGCGGGAGTGATTTTCTGAGACTGGAGTATTTTTGCAATCGCCAACAATGTAGGATCGGGCACAATGACGATCCCAACGTTGGGCTCGATTGTACAGAAGGGGTAATTTGCGGCTTCCGCCTTTGCAGAGCTTAGCGCATTAAAAAGCGTCGATTTACCGACGTTGGGAAGGCCTACGATTCCACATTCAAGACTCATCGCACTCTCGATTAAAAAGGTTCATTGCGGCTGCCGGACCATCCTTAAGAATGGTTTCAACTGCCTGCGACGCTTTTGTAAATGTTTTTTCAAAAAGAGGAAGCTCTGCAGGCGTGATCTTCGATAGCACAAATTGTTCCGGTGGAACAGTCAGCGACCGGCCGATTCCTATCCGAAGGCGGAAGAAACTTTCTGTGCCCAGAAGCTCAATGATGGATTGGACCCCTTTATGTCCGGCAGTGCCACCGGAGGTGCGAATGCGAATTTTTCCTGGCGGCAGGTCCATGTCATCCACAATAACCAGTAAAGAGGTTTCTGGCTCAATCTTAAAGAACTGTGCAGCTTCAACCACAGCCTCGCCCGAAAGATTCATATAAGTCTGAGGTTTTAACAAAACCACCTTGTGTGACTCAAAAGTAGTCTGTGCGAGAAGACTCTTAAATTTTTGCAAGAACTTCGAGACACCCCAGTTGCGGGCAAGTAAATCAACGACTTCGAAGCCAACATTATGTCTTGTGTGCAGATAACGGCTGCCCGGGTTTCCCAGGCCGGCAACAAGAAAAGCCATTTATTTCTTTTTCTCTTCCTTTTTCTTTTCTTCTTTTGGTGCCGCCTTTTCATCGCCTCCTGCTGCAGCTGCTTCGCCCTCAGCACCCTCGGCTTTCTTTTCAGTGATAACTTCCGGTTCGGCAGTTGGCGTGAGCGAAGGAGCAAGCTCCTCTTCCTTGGTTGGCGGTACCACTGTGACCAGCGTTGCATTGGCTTGAGCAACTTTTTCAATGCCTTCCGGTAAGGTCAGTTGGTCCAAGTGAACGGAATCTCCAATTTTGAGGGCGGTGACATCCACGTCAATGACTTTGGGAATTTGCGTGGGTAAACAGCGCACCTTAATTTCACGGTTTACTATGTTGAGAATTCCCCCTTCAGCAACTCCCAGCGATTTTCCTGTAAAGTTGAGAGCAACGGTCACCTGGATTTTTTGCTGAACATCAATTTCCAACAGGTCCACATGCAATAACTTTCGGCTGACTGGATCGACCTGATAGTCTTTGATGAGGGCGAGCTTACCGTCCACGTCGGTTCCTTTAAGCTTGCAAATCCGATTACGACCGCCTTGCATGAGCTGACTATGGACCGCTTTTGGGTCCACGGCGATAGCACGGTGACTGCCAAGTCCGTAAAGTACCCCGGGTATTTTGCCGCTTTGCCGAAGCTTTCTGGCAACGCCCTTGCCCGTGTCGTTTCTTAGATCAATCGAAAGCGTTTCCTGTTCCATGTAACACCTACTTCTTAGTCAAATAACGAGCTTACAGAAGTTTGCTCGTAGATCCGTCGGATTGCCTCAGCCAATAGAGGCGCAGCAGACAAAACTTTCATTTTTGGTAGCGCGCTCATGGCGGGTTTAAGAGGAATCGTATCGGTACAGATTACGTCCTTAAGTGCGCTGTCTTTAATACGTTCATAAGCACTGCCTGAGAATACTCCATGCGTACAAGCGGCACTGACGACACCCGCTCCGTGGTCCAGCAGAACTTGCGCAGCTTGTACCAAAGTTCCCGCCGTATCGATCATGTCATCCACAATGATGGCCTGCTTGCCCTTCACGTCACCAATCAGGTGAAGGGCTTGAGCTTCATTGGGACGGATTCTTCTTTTGTCGATAATGGCGAGAGCCACATCAAGACGTTTTGCATAGGCTCGGGCTCGCTCCACGCCGCCAGCATCCGGAGATACAACGACCAAACTCTCCTGTGGATAATTTTCCCGGATGTAATTCACGATTACCGGCTTTGCGTATAAGTGGTCGAAGGGAATGTTAAAAAATCCCTGGATTTGCCCGGCGTGAAGATCCATGGAAACCACTCGGGAAACTCCCGCAGCGGTCAACAAATCGGCTACCAGCTTGGCAGTGATAGGAACCCGCGGCTGCACCTTACGATCCTGCCGGCCATAACCATAGTAGGGGATTACCGCGGTGATTGAGTTAGTGGATGAACGTTTGAGGGCATCTGTCATTATCAGAAGCTCCATCAATGTGTCGTTTGCCGGGTAACAAGTAGGCTGAATGATGAAGGTATCGGCTCCGCGCACACTCTCCTGGATTTCCACAAAAATTTCGCCATCGGAAAAACGGCGAACCTCGGCGCGACACAATTCAGTCCCCAAATAGTCCGCTATCGACTTGGACAGGTTCATGTTGGCGGTGCACCCAAAAATCTTCATTTCTCTTTGTGGTGGCTGCATAAGGCCACATATCCTATGCAAAAGTGGCTATAAATACAAGGAATTTGAAGCTTGTAGCTACTGACCGGCCTGTTCCCTGGCACCGGGGGGTGGTATGGGCAATATGCTGCCTTGAAAGCTTTCAGAAGCAATTTTAGCAACCAGGGCTTCGGCGTCAGCGCCTTGTGGCAAGTAGATTGGAAATTGAACGGTTCCTTTGAGCTTGTTTTCCCCCGGGGAGAAGGGAGTGACGAGAGTGGCGTTTATCCCAAATTTCATTCTCTGCATTCGAAAAGAGAATTTTTTCCCTCTTGATTGAACGGTCACTGTGCGAGATGCGCCGAAGGGCTCTACATTAATAAATCCTGATTTGGCAAAGAAGTTGGATTTTAGCCGATCTTCATCCGAGCGTGTGAGCTGGCTTTCGGGCGAACTGAAAAGGAGAATTCCAAGCTCAGCCGGTCCCTTTTCCTTGAGAGAGGGAATGAGCAGTTTGTAGGATCGGGTGGAGGTTGGAAATTGCGCGGTTAAGATGGTCACAGCGCCAAATTGGGGAACTCTTCCCAGCCGCTTCGATTCCTGAATTCCAAAAACTAGTTGTATCAGGTTTTGGCTACGAAATTGGCTGCGATAGGAAACAGGAAGGCCATTGCCGTTAAACACAAGGCCAACGCCATAGTATCCCGTTTGCTCTCCCAATACCAAATTCCGAGTTTTTCCATTCTCGGAGTATTGTAGTGACCCTGAGCCCGGATTTTTGTCCACTGCGAATATTTCCATTACAGGCACTGGTGGGGGAGGGGGCGATAGTGTCTCCGATTCTTTGGCAAACAACAATGTTGCTGAAATCAGAAAAAACAAAAGGGTTTTTGGGAGGTTCGATAGCCGAGAGTCTGCTGGTGCCTTGAGCTTTTCCCATATGGTGGAGTAATCGCTCTGCGTGACCTTCGTATACCACTGCGGTTTTTCGTTCTTGCGATAAATGACGACTGTGCAGCCAACTGTGTTGCAATAACCCAAGCACCCCGTTCGAGTCACACGAATGAATTTTCCTAAGCCACTTTCCTGGACTTGCCCTTTAAGAAATTGAATCAGCTCGCTTCCGCCAACTAATTTGCAACAAGGCTTGCCCTCCGGTCGTTCATTTTCACAAACCAAAACGTGTACCGGAAATGTTGAACTCAGTTCTTCCATCATTAACTCTCCCAAAAGGAAGGATGACCCTATTTTGTGTACCTATTTTGAGTGACGCTTGATGGCTTGGGAAGCTTTTTCCATCGCTTCTGCCAATGAGTTGGCTCCCTTGGAGGCAAGCCTAGCTCCTTTGGCGACCATATCAACGCCTCTTGATGTGGCATTCAGGCTCTTATTGAGGCCATCCTTATTCAGGACTTTTTCAGCCACCTTGCTGGCCGTTTTGATAGCTGTCTTTGAAGTGCTAACCCCAGCATCGATAGCTTGTTTAACTGTTCCAGCGGTTTTGATCGCACCCTTGCCTAATTGCGTTGCTTGATTTTTAAGGTCGCTGACGCTTTTTACAACTTTTGGAAAAGTGTTCTTTACCATGCGTGTTCCTCCATCCCAATGTTGGCTCTTTATAGTAATCAAGATTTTGGTAACTGGAAAAGTATTTGAGAATTAGCCGGCGGTTAGCGGGACTCCCGCGGGACGGATCAGATCCATTAGTTGCTCAAACCCGGACATGATGCGCTTCACCGTCTCTTGTGAAGCAAGCTCACTGGGTTTTCTGCCCCTTTTCTTTTCGACGATTGTCTGTGTTTTGGTAATTCTGCCGCTCCCATCGTACTCAAGTTTAATGGTACCCACTCCCTTTTCAGAAATGACCACGGGCCGCCCTAAAGACCCGTCGTAACGAAAGCTGATTTCTCGTCCTGTTTGATTCACCATTGCGAGCACTCTTCCCATGGTGTCATACTTGAGTGAAACTTTCTCCGCCTTGCTGTTTGACGCTTTGACCAAATTACCGCGAGCGTCATAGTCGTATTGATAGGTGGCGCCATTCTGATAAATCTTATTTGCTTTTTTCCACCTGGCGTCATACTCAAGGCGTATAACCTCACGCGGGCTAACCTTTTCCTTCAGCATGCCATCTTCGTAATACTTAAATTGGGTTACCTCACCGTTTTTCGTTATTTGTGAAGGCTTTCCACAGCACGCTGTGAATACCGTGGTTATCGAGCTTCCGTTTTGTCTGGTTTCCTGCTTGTAAAGGTATTTGGAACCGTCTGGTTTTGCTTTTAGAAAGAAATCCTCGTACAGCTCGGTTTTTATTTTTCCTAGTTGGCGAATCGTCTTGGTAAAGAAATTATTTTCTGGATCGTGTGCGCTTCTTCCATAAATGTACTGTGTAAAAGAACCATCCTTATCCCTGTGCGCGGTGACGAGTCCTTGATTATCATAAGAGATTTCACGGAATATCTTTTCAGTTCCCGGGCTTTCATTCGGATATTCTATTCGGGTTATCAAGTGAGGGAATTTCTTATTCTCGTACTTGTACAGGTAGGTAATCCCGTTTGAATCTACTGATTGGATCAGATTGCCCGAGGAATCATAAGTATATTTTGCATGTTTTCCATGAGAATCGCTTACCTCTACGATTCGTTCCTGCCGAAATGTAAACTTAAAACCATTTGAACGATCTCCAGTCACCATTTCTGTAAGTTGTAGCTTCTGCGTGGGCGAGTACCGGAATTCATAAAAAGCGCCATTTCTGTCTTGTTGGCGCACTAGCCGTCCTTGTCCGTCGAAAACTTGTGTCTTCCCATCTTGGCTACGAATCCACTGGTTATTTTTAAACTCAATGGTTTGATACCCGTACTCGGTAGAAATCAAAAGTTCGCCCTGGGGAATCGGTAATTTGATGTCATACTGAGTGGCCAACTCTTTGCGATAAATAGGATCAGATTTCATTCGGGAAAGCAGAGTTTGTGGAAGTTGCAGCGTCCGAAGTTCTTCCGCTTTTATCGTTCGTCCCAATTTTTTTTCGTAAAAAGCTTTCTTAACAGCCTCAAAAAAAGCCTCTCTGCCTTTCGAGTCTTCACCTTGCGGCTTAAAAACAATCGTGTTGCCCGTTGCGCCGTCCCTTAGCAGAACAATCCGTTCTGGAGTGGTAGTAAGCGTCGTTTCAAACGGAGCTGTCCATCCCCACCCGAATACACCCAACCATGAAGTTTTTTCATCAATCGCAGTGATACTGTTATAAGTACGAGTCAGCTCCAGAGGAAGGGCGCTTCCCGGGGTGTTGAAATCAACGTAAATAATGCTTGCCCCTCCGTTTAGCCGGTTAACAACAAAAGCGTAGCTAATGGTGGATAGGGCAAGCGCCAACAGGCTTGCCAAACGTATGGTAGAAAACATTATGTTTATTATACGGCTAACTGGGCTGATGTTCTAGGCTAGTTCTGATAAATGAATCCTGCCCCGATTTTTCACAGTAGCTGCTTCTGTTGCGCCGCGCGAGCATGAGTTTACTCTGGCATAAGTTCTTCCCCAGCTTTTGTGAAGTCACGCTACCTATTCTCCCTTGACAACTTTTTTAGCCGTCATTCCCCAGCGTGAGTGTTGATTTCCAGATGGGCCATTATGACCAATTTATCGTCAGTAGGGAGCCTTTTAGCCGCCCCGGTAAGGTTTTTGTCATTGTGTAGAAACCCCTGGTCTATGGCTCAAATAATAGCGTCGAAAAAGTACGTGTTATGGTTTTTTTGTGAAAGGAGGACTGCCATGGAGTTTGAAATCAAACAAGTCAGTCAATTAACCAATGAACAACTGCTTTTTGAGCTGGGTAATCTTCGGAAAGAAGAAAGACAAACGCAAGCCCGCTTCCTTGTCCACTTGGGTGAGATGGAAGAAAGAAGGCTTTTTGCCGTAGAGGGCTACTCGGCATTTACTTATCTTACTCAGAAGCTTGGTTACTCGGAGGGATCGGCATATAAGCGTATCGTTGCGGCACGGGCCGTCCGAAGATTTCCAAGGCTTTATTATCTTCTACGAGAGGGAAAGATCACAATGACCAACATCTCCTTGATCCATTCTCATTTGACTGAAGATAATTTTTACCGCCTGCTACCACAAGTTGAGGGAAAAAGCCGTCTATATGTTGAGAAGCTCATTGCGGCCTTGGAGCCGGGTGAGAATCACTTCCCCAGGGAAGAAGCTTCGTGTCACTACGTGAAGGAAGACAGGGTGAACTTTAAGTTTATGGCAAGCGAAAAACTATTACAAATGATTAACAGGGCAAGAGAGCTTCTTGGACACAAGTACCCGAACGCGAGCTTTGAACAGGTTTTCACCGAGGCAATGCAGTTCTACCTTCGCAAACACGATCCGTTGGAGAAGGAAACAAAAAAACTTTTGGTGCGTCATCCAATAGGCAAGGCTATTTCTGAAAGTCATGAGGGTGAAGTTCCCAACCGCCAGAGGGGCAGGCACATCCCCGCCAGTCTTAAGGACGAAGTTTGGAAGCGAGATCAAGGAAAGTGTTCCTATGTAAGTCCAAACGGACATGTGTGCGGCGAGCGGAGATTTCTTGAGGTTGACCACATTTATCCATGGGCGTGGGGAGGAAGTAATGTGTTGGAAAACCTTAGGCTGTTATGCAGAAATCATAACCGGCTGATGGCAGAAAAATATTTTGCGTCGGATAAAAGACGTTTAGCCACTTAATAGCAGGCCAGCCTGGTTTGGAGCGCAGATCCTAATGACTCTTACGCTCGTGGATCTGCGTCTGCGTTGAATGGAAAAAACACCTTACACCCTGACACGCACAATTTTCCAGATGCTGAACCCACCGACGATCTGCAAGGTAATCATGAAGGTGAGTAAGACCCAGCCCGGTATGGTCGTAAACATGGGAGCGATTCTTTCCGGATCGATGAGGTAGAGGATTCCACCCAGGGCAAAGGGCATGATGACGACGATAATTCCCTGGTAAACACCTTGGGCTGTCATGGCAGCAATTTTGGATTCCACCTTGATACGTTCCCGTATTGTGTGCGCGATACTATCAAAAGTTTCCGCCAGGTTACCGCCGGTTTCCTTTAGGATGTTCACGCTGGTTGTAAACATTTCAATATCGTCGTTTGGCATGCGCACGGAAAGGTTGGTAAGGGCATCTTCCAACGAAACGCCCAATTTATTCTGTGACAGAACCAGGTTGAATTCTTGAGAGATGGGGTTGGGTAATTCATCACTGACAATTTGAAGAGCCTGTGGAACGTTCAGACCCGAGCGCATAGCATTGGACATGAGGCTTAAGCCATCCACCATTTGCAGAACAAACTTTCGAACTCTTCTTCTGTGCAGGATGGATATGGCAAGCCGTGGCAGTTTCCACCCTGCCAAGATAAAGAAAACACCGAACAGGCTCCCGGCCAGCACTGAGGGATACAGCAGGAAGATGCCGAGAACAAAAAGAGCAAACAGATAGATCGTGTAATAACGAAGTGCCTTGTTGGGGGTGACCTCAATGAACATGGTGTCGAGCTTTGCCACCATCCAGTCGCGCTCTCCCAATGCTTTTCGGCCGATCCAGGAATACAGCCGCTCTCCATTTAGGATAAGGCCCACGAGCAGGACGATTCCCACCCAGCCGATGCACAAGATTTTTAGCAAGAATGACATCCGTCCTCGCTATGCGACAGAAAAAATACCCCTCGGAATCTTGATTCCTTGTTGATCAAGTTCATCAACGAATTTCGGAATGAATCCAGTCGCCATGAACTTACCGAGTACTTTGCGATTTTTGTCCATGCCCGTTCTTTTGAAGGCAAAGATCTCTTGCATGGTCACCACTTCGCCCTGCATTCCCACCACTTCAGTAATGCTCGTCACTTTTCTTGACCCATCCGGGATACGCGACTGTTGAATGATTAAGTTAATGGCTGAAGCAATTTGCTCGCGGATTGCGCGTGCGGGCAGTTCCATTCCTGCCATCATCACGAGTGTCTCCAGTCTTGCGATACAATCGCGCGGAGAATTTGAGTGCACGGTGGTTAAGCTGCCGTCGTGGCCGGTGTTCATTGCCTGAAGCATATCCAAAGCTTCGCCGGCTCGGCACTCACCGACCACAATACGGTCGGGTCTCATTCGCAACGTGTTTCTCACGAGCTCTCGAATGTTCACTTCGCCCTTGCCTTCAATGTTTGCGGGCCGCGATTCCAGCCGACCCCAGTGATCTTGTGGCAACTGCAACTCGGCAGAGTCTTCGACCGTGATGATTCGTTCATGAGAAGGGATGAAGCACGCAAGTACATTGAGCAGTGTGGTTTTACCGGAACCCGTGCCGCCAGAAATGACTATATTGAGTCTTGCCTCAATACACGCCCTTAGAAAGTCCGCCATCTCTTCGGTTAGAGAACCGTACTTAATCAAGTCTTTTGCCGTTAATCGCGTTTTTGCGAACTTACGTATCGTCAGCATTGGTCCTTGTATGGAGAGCGGGGGAATGATTGCGTGCACACGCGAACCGTCCGGTAACCGAGCATCGACATACGGTGTTTTCTCATCAATGCGTCTACCCAACGGAGCAACAATCCGCTCGATCACCGACAATAATTGTGCAGTTCCAGAAAAACTGACGTTTGTCCGAACAAGTTTTCCAGAGCGCTCTACGTATATTTGGTCCTTACGATTCACCATGATTTCCGTTACCGTATCATCTGCCAACAGGTCTTGAATCGGGCCCAATTCAAGAGCCTCATCGAGAACCTCCTTAACCAACTTCTGAATTTCATCTCTTGAGCGGAACGGATGTTCTTCTTTATCGAGCAACTCGACAACCACTGTTTTGGTTTTCTCCCGCAGCACGGCCTTTTTCTTTGGGTCGTTGCCTGTTTCCGTATCCACCTTTTTCAGATCAATCGTTTCAATTAATTGTTTGTGGATTCGTTGCTTGAGAGCCGCCCATTGATCGGATGGTTTTTCATCCTTGAGCTGAGAACGATCAAAGACGACTATATTTGAGTCTTGTTTACCGGCGGCCGCAGGGCCGGATGGCCTAGCCGCCTTTCCGCTGGCAAACCTGCTCAAGGCATCCGATGGTTTTTTTAGCTGAGAGAGCTGTTGTAAAAGTTGTTGCTCGGCGATTGTACGTACGAGCATGAAATAGCCTTTGGTCAACTCAGTTCGGCTGGCAGCCACGACGAACGGATGGGCTTTTGCCAAGCATGCGGCGGCCGTCGTTTCATCTTCAGGAAGCACAGATAAAACGGGCTTTTTCAAATTGTTCTGTACCATCTGGGGAAGAATTCCGGGTCGTGGACTAAAGCGGTTGAGAACTATTTTAATCATTTCCATCGGAAAGAGCAGATTTTGGATCTTTTCAATAATTTTTCGGGTGTGATGAAGAACGATGATATCGGGCATAGTCAGGACGAGGATCAGGCTGCTCATCTCGAGAACTTTTACTCCACAAGAATCCAGATCGGAGCCCAGGTCGACAACAACCGTATGGTAATAATTGAGCAGATGGCTGCACGCTTTAGCAGTGTGCGACGGCTCGAGTCCCGCAAGTTGATCCACGTCGAGCACGCTGGGCACAAATTGTATGCCGCTGCTATGTTGAGCGACGTAGGTCATTAAAAGGTTGGCGTCCATTCGCCCTTCGTGATGCCCCAGCTCAAGGATTGTGCGCTTGGGACGGATTCCCATAATCATTCCCAGATCGCCGCAAGCTTTGGGGTCCATATCAACAAGACAAACTTTTTGCTTGGTATCAATCGCTTGAGCAATGGCAAAATTGGCTGCAAACGTGGATTTCCCTACCCCTCCTTTGCCGCCTACGACCGCTATGATGTGTGAATTTGCCAAAGTCTTACCTCTCTCCCGCATTCAGTCGGAATTTCTTAGTGATATCTTCAGTGCCTGCGGATGCTGTTCGAATGACCTCAGGTGTGACAAAAATAACGTATTGTTGTTTATCCCTCTTAAAGTTCTTGGAGCGTTGAAAATTAAATATGGCCGACCCTCCCGAGTTGTTGCTATCGCCACCTCCCAGCGGATTAGAGACGGGGGATCGGTTATATCCGGAAAGGGCCCGATCAATCGCATATCCGCCAAGAGCGGCTGAATCTCCATTTCTTATGGTCACCTGAGTTTGAAGGGAGTTCTTGGCGATGACCGGAGCGCCTTGTTGCAATCCCAAAAGAGAATTCAGAGTGATCTGAATGCCTACATCGAGACTGTCTGAGCCAGGAATTTTGGACGCTTTCACTTTAGTCGCATTCTGAATGGTGATAGGCTGAAGGCTTTCTTGTCCTTTATCATTCGTGTTACGAGCATAAAAATCGACAGAGCTCTCAATAACAGCCGGGTTTTCAGACTTGTCCTTTACCACAATAGTTTCCGTCTTTAGAATTCGAGCGTGTCCGTGGTTCTTTGCGGTATTGAGCTTGGGAAATAATGAGCTAATGGTTGCCACTACCGTGGCTGCAAATCCACCCAGCTGACTGTTATAACTGAGCGCGCTCGTATCGGTAGCAAGCGGCTTCCACTGAAAATTAAATTCGCGTTCGTACTCATTGCTCAGCTCAACATAATTCATTGTAATCTTAATGTCCTCGGCGGGAGGTGCTTTTGCTGGCGGGGCTACTTGCATCAAGTCAACGATAGAAGGAAGTCCTCCGCTACCGCCCGCATCCTTCAGTTTTACCTCGCCCCCATCGCCTTTATTTTTCTCGACGAAAGCTTCGGGCAGATAGTTCTTTGCTATTAAGAGTGCTTTTTCGGCCTCGAAATCATTTTTAGCGGTTCCTTCCAGAAAAATATTGTTATTGAGCACCCTTGCGGTAATGTCAGGATTATTCACTTCTCGCTCAATCCGCTCCGCAATCACATTCATTGTCATTTTACTGATGCTGGCCACGTTTTTGATTGGGATTTCCTTTTTCTTGGGATCGCGATCTCGCATCGAATCCACGACGCGCATAATTCGAATCATGTCTTTGGGCAGGACGATATCGCCGTCGATCATGATGGTTCCACCGACTGTCTTAAACTTTATTCCTTCTATGTCGCCCAATAGGCTTTGCAGCTCTGCGATCACCTTGCCGGTGTCTTCTCGGGTAACGGTGAGTTTGTAGGTAATTTGGGGAACGTCCCTTTTGTCATAAATAGTCATTTCCGTAAAGCCGGCATTTTTTGTAATCAGCCTAAGCTTTTTCGGATCCACTCGGGTGTATCCTATAAGGTCTTCCCCCAGATCAATCGAGCCATATTCAAAGGGAAACTCCAACATGCGCGAGGTACCCAGTGGGATAGTCAGTTCGCGTTCTTTCCCTTTTATCGTCTTAACCTTTTCGGCCTCGGATTCGGGCTCGTCCGCCTCTTCCGCAATGGCTGAAACTCCAGAATAGAGCTGGAAAATGAGTGCTAAACTGAGAAAAACAATTCTTGTTAACACGGCCTTCCTCCCGGGGTCTATTTCCTATTCGACCCCTTTCCTTTGCTCACCAACGAAGTCGTAAAATCGGATTCGTGGAATTGCCTTCGGGGGTGGCACGCGATTGGATCGAACCATATAAGAATCTTCTCCCATTACGTCTTCAAGGTTTGTCGTTTCCACGTGAGCCAGTTGTCTATCATCCACATGGCGCAGCAGAATGACGAGTGAATCGGCGAAGGTTGCCATCACGTAAACCAGTTGCTGGGCTTGCGTGGGAGTCACTTCCAGGGTGATGGTTTGATAGGCGGGATCTGTTTTTGCAAAATTGAAAGTTTCCTTTACTTCTCCCTCATCCATTTTGGGCGCACTTTTCTTAACCTGTTCCAGAATACTTCGCAGCATGCTCTGATCCACTCCGCTCGGAGCGGCAGATTGAATGGTTCTGCCAGAAGCAAGGACGAGTAGATCTTGCATGAAAACTTTTACCTCAGAGATTGAATGGCCTGGAGTTTTGTACTCAAAATGGGCGGCGAGATCGATCCTGTTGCCCGGGCGGATCAAGTAGTTGAGACTGCTTTTGGGGCTGACCGGAATACTGATTGCACGCTTACCGAGCGCAATTTGTGTATCCAAACCCGAATAAACATTCTTGGAAATAATTTTATTATCCAATACAAATTCGCCGCTCGCGATGGGGACTGCCGCAACGGCGTCAATGACATCGCTGGGAGTGTCTATCCGATTACCGGGTGCAACGGCTCGTGGTATTTGGATGACGTTGATATCGGTTGGGCGAATGGTTTCATACTGCAGAATATCCCGGGATGCTACGACGACATTCTTAAAGTTTTCCTTGCCGTAGTTCTTGATCAGTTCGGCTTCTTCGCCGGAGATGTACTGGTAAACGAGGTACATGGATAAAGCCGATAATGCCACTGAAATTAAGAACGCTCTTTTCTCCATACCTTCCTCAGCGCACCGGAACTGCTTCCCCTCCGCGAAAATCATAAAACTTGGGCGGAGTAGAAGGAATTTGAGGTGCTTTACGCTTGGTTCTTCCGTAATCGCTATCCGGTCCAAGAACATCATCCAGCAGAGTAGTCTGAATTTTGTCGACCGTTTGATCTGAGCTCTTTCGTAAAGTGAGATACAAAATCCGATCACCGTACCGGCTGGTCAGATAAAGGATTTTTTCTGCATCTGCGGGGGTGAGTTGCAGGGTAACGGTGGAATAATTGTCGTCCGGTCGCGACGTACTTAAGCTATCTGTCCCAGCCGCATTAAAATCTTTTCGTCGTCGGTTTTCAGCCTCTTCCTGCATGAAGCTTAGAACATCGCGATTCACTCTGGTGGGAACTTCATTTTGAATGCTCTTGCCGGTTGCCAAAACCAATGCATTTTGAACCATCGTTTTGACTTCAAAAATTGTTGAGCCGGACGCATCATAAAATGGGGCAGCTAATACATCGACCCGATTGCCCGGCCTCACCAGCCTCCCCACTCCCGTGTGCGGGCTGATCAGAATGGTGACTGCGCGCATTTTCTTTTCAACTTGACGATCCAGAACGGGTCTTCCGTCTTGCTGAATGAGTTTTGTTAAAGTGATTTGTTCGCCAGCTGCGATGGGAACAAAAGTCGACTTTCCAATAACTACGCTGCTGTCTTCTACTGTTTGAGGCTGCTTGAATTTCTTGAAAATAGTTCGGGTCTCAACCATGTCCGGATGTAGAGTGGCGTATTCGCCTATCTCACGTGTTGCGACGACTACGGTCACTTCGTCCCCGAACTCACTGATCATTTCCTGCCTGCGTACGTGTACGTAGGCCCATATGAGCAGCAAGGCGATGAGGAAGCAGATACCAGAGATGATGAGTGGGCGCTTATTTTCCATGGCTATCTACACCCCGGTTCCTTACAAATGCCAATGATGGATACAATGCTGCTTGGAGCATTCGGGCTAATAATTTTTCTTTTTGGATTCTCTCCAGACGGCTCAGCGTATCTTACAGCCATAAAATCTTTGCCATGCAGACGGTTATCCAAATCGTCGACCACAATCTTGGAGCGATAATCCATTCTTTGATAAAGATTCATTGCCGCATATTTTTGACCGATGTGGCCGGTATGTATGGAGTGATACGCGTTGATGGCATAGTAAATAAGGAAGATGATTAATGGCAAAGCCAGGGCGGTTTCAATGGCCGCCTGGCCACCGTTACTTTTAATTTTCTTATAAAACTTAGCAGCCATTGTCGTCCATATTCTCCCAATAAAGTTCGTTGCTAATGCTAATGCCGAAACGGCTTGTTAAATTCTTAAAGTAATTCTTACATTCCTCCATCGATGGATCTCGCCCCAGATGCGCTTCGGATTGCAGGGTCAGGATGGCATTGTATTCGGAGCCCGGCAGATAGACCGGAGGAAGGAAATAACGATTAATCCGATAGCTGGCCTCCAGGCCAGCCGTGTTGAGATCGCTCGGGTCGACACTGATTTGAGTGAGCGTTGTTCCTTTTACGATAGCGCCAATTTTTTCCACGTAGCTTCGAAAAACGCTTTCAGCCAAAGCCATCTGCCTGGCCGGATTAGAATAACCGGTCTTCAGTGTTCTTGCTGCCATGAAGGTGGCGTAATCCATATAATTGCTCACAACGAGAACGATCGATGTGCTCAGAAAGAAGAAAAGGAAAAAAAAGACAACCACCACGACCATAATAAACTCAATGGCGGCTTGTCCCGTTCTACTCCTTGGCTTGTGGTCTATCCTTTTCATGTTTAGTGCATTGGCCTCAATCTTTGTGGATTTGCGGGATGGCGGGCACTTCTTAATTCGATTCGATTCCCCGTCCATTCGGCGTGTTTTACCAGCATCCCAATTCCGTTTTCCACATTTCCCAAAATGTGCTGAGTGAAATTAGAAAATGGGCCAGAGAGCATGATGTAACTTGTCATGAAAACCAGGACGAGAAGAAGCAAGTACTCGAACGAAGCCTGGCCCGAACGATTACCCATATGCGTACGCAGTACGGTACACGTGTGGCGCAGTTTTGCAGGTAGAATCTTTTTAAGTATTTTCCCCCCAACCATACGTCCCCCCAAAGCGCGGGAAAAAACCTAACTACTTGTTTAAGGCTGAAACCGAACTCCGGTAGCCACCTCACGGGAGACATTGCGTTCCAGGTCTGTCAGACCTTCTCGAAATATCCCGTTAAAAAAAGCCACCATTTGAATCGAAAAGAGCGCGCCAAAAGCTACCATCAAAATATATTCAATGGTGCTTTGGCCGCGCGCACTTTTCTTGTTTTGTTTCATCCTTCCTCTAATGGGTCACGGCAGAATCAACCGCCCGAAGCGCCCATGAGCGTGTCGATCTTCTTATTTATGTTGTTGAAGACCTTGTCGGTTACCTCTCTAATCCGAGTTGACATTGTTTTACCGAGCACACCGATCACCACTACAATCACCATGATGATCAATAGGTACTCTACGGTTGTCTGCCCCTTTTTATTCTTCAGGAATGACATTGCGTTTCCTCCTAGCTGTAAAATAATATTGACGCAACGTACTACCATTAAATTGTAGCAACTCCTGAAGTTTTAGTCAAAGCGCGTCATCTAATAACACATTGAGTTTACTGTCTTTTATCTGTAAACTCATTTTACAATTTCTGCAATACTTATCGGAATTTTTACACTTTTGGCTAAGGACAAAATGTGTCAGTGTCTTCATTTTATACACTTTGTATTCTCAAAGTCTTAAGTCCGTAGAATCTTGCTGCAACGCACTATGAAAATATGCTACACTGCGTTCCTCAATTAGGAGTTGGCTGTTGCGGTGGCAGATGTGCAGTTGGCCTGTGCGGGCAGGGTGGTTTCGAGTTCTTTTTTTCCTTCTCACCACCTGTGTTGCGGCAATTTTCATCCTTACCAATCCATACGAGCAAAGATCCTATAACGGAGAATCGCTAGAGTGTAAGCAAATAGGGCTTATGGCGCGTTGGAGCAGCCATCGATTTGGAGGATTTGCCCCGGTCGATCTCCAATCAGCAGAATTCTCTCGTAAGCTTGCGGATCTATTTTTGGATAAGTACGATCCCCAGCGACTTCTTTTTACCGCAAAACAGGTACGTGATTTTAGTATAGGGGCACATCGTGGTTGGAAAGAGGTGCTCAATTCGGAGTCCTGCGAATATTTTGATCGTTGGGCGCATCAATATTTTCCACAAGCCAAGCGGGATCTTATTCTGCGCGCCAGTCGGCTTTTGTCCAAGGGTACTTCTGTAACAAAGCACGGACGTTATGTTCCCGGAGATTTTGCAAATGACGAACACGCGCTCAACATTCGACTTGAGCGTTTTGTGGGTTCCATGCTGTCGAAACAGTTCAGTCCGGCTCTTCTTTTGGCTTATGGAAAAAACCAGGAAAAATTTATCTTAGATACATTGGACCAGCTGATAGACGAGGACGTCCTTGAGCCGAAGCTCGTCTTGGCAAAGGCGGTGCTTGGCGCCTTTGATCGGTTCTCTTCTTACTTATCGGCAGCTGAATTTGAAGACTTTTATGATGAGCTGGTGGGAAGCACTACCGGTCTGGGGATACAAATCCGGAAAGTGCCGAGCGGTTTTTTTGTTGAAAAAGTTTTGAAACAGTCTCCCGCCGATCATTCAGGTAAGCTCAAGGTGGGTGATATCATCACGGCCATAGAGACTACTCAATTGAGTGGCTTGAAGGGGCCCGCTGTTAAGAAACTTCTCCGCGGCGCGGAGAATGAGCCCGTTCGCTTGGAGGTTTCCCGGTTCAGTGGAAATGGCTTGTTGCATTTTCCGGTTACCATCCGCCGAGGGAAGTTAGCTATCGAAGAAGCCAGTGTCACTCACCGTTTGGTCCCCATTTCAGTGGGCCACCATACAGGTTCGGTAGGGGTCATTCATTTGCAGAGTTTTTATGGAAAAGGTGGTTTGGGTCACAGTGGTGATAACCGAAGTGCTTCTGAGGAGCTAGAAGCCATTTTATCTCGCCTTGTTGGCAGCAAAAACCCTCCTGTTGCCGTTGTGCTCGATCTCCGTGGTAATCCAGGTGGATTTTTGGATGAGGCCGTCTCGATTGGCGGATTGTTTTTGGGAAATCGACCGGTGGTTGGAGTGATCGAGCAGGGTAAGAAGAGAATATTGAGCGCTCAGAACAGCCGGCCTCTTTATAATGGCCCGCTGACGGTGTTAGTCGATGAAAATTCGGCAAGTGCCTCTGAGGTGCTGGCAGGTGCACTCAAGGATCACCAACGCGCACTGTTGGTTGGGTCGAAACATACCTTTGGCAAAGGAAGTGTGCAGCGGTTGTTTCACCTGGATGATGAGGTTGTCCTGGGAGGCTTGCCCGAAGAATTGAGACTGCCGGGAGTCGTCAAACTTACGACAAGCCTTTTTTATTCTCCGTTAGGGCATTCTCCATCGAATGGAGGAGTGGTTACTCACTTGTCACTGTCTGAAACCAATAGAAAAACTCATGTTGAAGATGCTGGCTCCGACAACAATCGGGTTAGTGAAATTACAGATAATAATGCTTCTTCCATGTGCCGTTTAACAAGCGCTGAAACAAGTAAAAAAAGAACTGAAGCAGTACCCGAAGCGCTTTCCTTTGTGGAAGGGACTCAGTTGGAAGAGATTCAAAATAAGGAAGCAGCATTTAGATTAACTTTAGAGAAACTCCAACATCAGTGCCATTTGCGAATCACATCCGACTTAAAACGATGGCCCGTTCCGAAAACTATTCAAAGAGATTGGATGCTGAGTGCTGCGGTAGAAGTTAGTTTGAATCTTGCGCGAATTCAGAAGGAGGCAGCTTTTTCGACGCACGCTTCTAAAGAGTCCGGTTTCAGAACCCGGGCGAGTGTTCGCAAACCTAGCCGCAATGTGATAAGCTATTGATTAAGTTTTAGTATGTTTTACCATTGATGAGATCCCTGGCTTGTGCCTGGGGATAGTTTTTGGTTGGACCTGAAAGGATAGAACATGGCTGATGAAACAGCATACTGTGTAAAATGCAGGCAGCGAACAACGATTAAGGACGCTCAGGAAGTAAAAATGAAAAATGGCAGACCGGCGATTAAGGGTGCATGTTCGGTCTGCGGTGCCGGAGTTTATAAAATTCTGTCACAAAAGTAGCTTAGGGCGCGTGACACCTTACTTCTTTTCGGAAGGTGTTGCCTTCTCTGAAGGCATTGTTTTATCGGTAGGGTCTTGTTTGGATTCAATTTTTTCAAACTGGCGAACTTGATTTCTGCCGTTAGCCTTCGAGTAATATAGGGCGGTATCCGCCTTATTAATGAGCTCTTTCACGCACCTTTCGGCGTTGATATCGGGTGACCATTTTTCCAGGAAAGTTGCCGTTCCTAAACTGACAGTCACGGGAATTTTCTTGCCCTCAAAGAAAATCTGGGTATTGGCCACTCGGTTACGAAATCGTTCAGCAAATATCAATGCGCCCGCAACGTCGCTATTGGAAAGAATCACGATAAACTCTTCGCCTCCGAATCTACCCACAAGGTCAGATTCGCGGGTCTCCCCTGCCAACATTTGTGCCACCGTCACAAGAACATAATCGCCTGCCTGGTGCCCATAAGTATCGTTAACCTTTTTAAAATGATCGATATCGCACATTGCTACCGAGAAGCCTCGGATTTCACGCATCGATGTTTTTGCTGTGCGGATTAACATGTCTTCCATGAAGGCCTTATTAAAGAGCCGGGTCAGTCCGTCTGTCACGGACTCCACTTTTCTTTCATCATACTTTTTCTGAAGCTCGCTCTCCGCTGACACATTTCGGATGGTAATCAGACTTCCCAGGATATTTCCATCCTCAGCAACGACAGGTACCCCAGCCAGTATCATTTGCAATTGCGGGTAGGCCTTTGAAGCCCCCGAAAGCTCATCGAGCCGCAGCGCTCTGCCCGAGGTTGCAATTTGCTTCGCTGGACACTGATGAGGGCACAACTCTGTATTGAGCAGCTCGCAAAAATTTCCGATTTTTAATATTTTCCGGTACGATTCCCCGCACAATTCAGTAAAGGCTACGTTGAAATCCACCACTTGATTGGAGGGCGACACGATACAGTAGGCGTCTAGGAGCACTTCCAGAAGGCCTTTATGGTTCTTGGCCCACGCCTTCAATGCCTGAGTATCGGCCGCCTTCTCGTCGTTACTTTGAGAAGGCAAAGTATTGTTCTGGATCGCCATCGAACTCCATCTCCTCTTTTGCACAATTATCGCACATAATCACTGGATTAACGCTCCCCCATTGGTCATGCGGTACTAAAACCATTTTTTCTGTGTCGCAACTGGCGCATATATAGGGGATGTAGACAGATACTACCTGGGCATGACCGCGGAAACTCGGAATCATATTGAGCTGACGAACGATTACTGGTGGGCAATCTTCGTAGGTCACTTCAAGATTCGATAATTCTTTAATGAAATTAACCCAACTTCTTACCCCGCAAGAATTGATTGTTCCCACTCCTTTGAAGTTAAATATTATGGGAGTGGTAATATTTTTCATGTCATCAAATTTGGTGTCTTCATCAATCGTTCCCTGAAGATTAATCCGGTGTTTGCCGCCTAAATCTTCAAGCGCAAATTTGAATTTCTCATTTGGAAGCGGTTTCGCTAGCATACATTACCCTTTCTCAAAGTAATTAAACGAGAAAAAATGCGGATCCGCGGCCCGCTGTTCCTCAATCCAGCACGAAACAATCGATTTTTTGCCTGGGATCGTTACTATCTTGAGATGAGTCACTGCCTCAAAAACCATATATAAGCCAAGTCCGGCGCCACTTTCTTTGTTTTCTATCTGGTCGGATTGTCTTGCGTAGCATCGGCTAAAGGCCTGCGCAATGAGCTTGAAAGTTAAAGCTCCTCCTTGGTCGACCACCGAAAGAAACAAACCTCGAGGGGAACATGCAAATCGAAGCGACACTGCTTCGGTTGGAGAGAGCGTTACGGTTTGCAGGCGTAGGTATTTCGGTGAGCCATCCGGCAACTGATAGGCATGATAAATCGCATTGGATAGCAATTCCTCTGTCACGCAGGTGACTCGTTCTTTTCGTCCTATGCCCCCCAGCCCGGAAAGTATTTTTTGGGTGACATCGTTTCGCGCATCGCTTGAAAGGATAGTGATTTCTTGGCAGTCTTTTTGCAGTTCCCAGGGGAAAGAGAGCGTTCGTCCAAAATTTAAAGTTTCCTTTGTAATCTTTGCGTAAAGGTCATCATCGCCAAGGCGTGATGAATGAACGTGCCTGGTACCCGCTGAAATTAACTTGGCTGCCTCTTCCTTTGAAAAGGAGCCACAGACTATTTCTGGGACTGCAGGCAGGTCATTTTTTTTCAAAACTGCTTTCATGCGGCTTCCACGTTATTGTTCCCGGTGTCTGGCGGGACTTCTGGGTTATTGTTCCCGGTGTTTGTCGGGACTTCAGGCGCTTGCTCCACCTTTTGAAAAACGCTTTTCCAGTTTATAAGCACAAAAGTAATGTCGTCTCCTTGAACAGCTCCCTTAATGTGTTCGTTTAATGCTCCCATAATTTCATCGCGAATGGATTCGAGAGGCCTTGCCCCTCCAGCAGCATAAACTTTTTTTAGGGCTCGTTCTCCCCATTCCTTGCCAGATACATCGGTAGCTTCTGAGATGCCGTCTGTGTATAACAGCAGCGTATCTCCTTCATCCAATTGAAACTTTGTTGAGCCGTAACTGGCGTCAGCGGAAAATCCGAGTCTTTCACCCCGCGCAAAAAGCACTTCCGGCTGTCGCCTTCTTACCTTAGTATCGGTAGCTTCCGGTTCGGTATTTACTTTAGCTCGCAGACAGATTGGCGATTCATGTCCGGCGTTGCTGATCAATAGCTCACCTGTCTGCAAGTTGACCTGCGCAATACACATGGTCATAAGCAGTTGGCCTTTGCAGGCTTTGTAGATAGTTTCGTTCAGGATTCCAAGGAATTGCTCTGGCAGTAAGGGTGTTTGGCTATAGACCTCATTTAGGGTCGAAAAAGAGCTTTTGGCGATGGCAGTCAACAAGGCGGCGGGCACCCCGTGGCCCGTCGCATCACCAATGATCACTGTAAGAAGTTCATCTTTGTAGAGAAATGCATCCCAGAAATCCCCTCCGCATTCCGTTGCCGGGACGTAGTGTGAAATCAGACCGACCAGGTCGGTGTGCACTTCCGGTGTGGTGAGTAGAGTGGATTGGACCAGGCGTGCGGTTTCCAGCTCGTTTTCCATGCGCGCTTTGGTTGCTGATTCCGCAATCAGTTCTCCCAGCCGTTTAGCCATCCATTGAAAACTATCCGACACACTTTTGATTTCATCGTTGCTTCGAATATCCAAAGAAACGTCCAAATTACCCCGTCCTAATTCTTCCGCGGCAACCTTTAGCTTTTGAATGTTTGAGGTTAACTTTCCAGCAAAGAGAATGCTTGCAATGAAGGCAGCACAAAGAATAAGCCCGGCCAAAATAGTACTTTTCATAAGTAAAGTCTTAAGAGCTGCGAAAGCCTCGCTCTTTTTTATTTGTGCAACGGCGTAGATATCCCTGAAACCTGTTTCTGCGACATTACATAAGTATTTCTCTCCGGCCACATCCACTTCTGCGCTTTCACGGGAAACTCTTGAACGTTGTAACCGATCAACGATCGGATGAGGGTAGGGGGTTGAAGAATATTCTACAATTTTGTTGGGATCCGGGTGGCTAATCAGGTTTCCACTCTTGCTAATCAGAAAGAGCTCGGCGATCTCGGATTGCTGCAGCTTCTTTTTCAGGAAGTCCTGAACCAAATCGATCGATATAATGACGCTTTTTGATTCGGTTCCCGCAAAACTTCCGCTCAATAAGAACGTCAATAATGCGACTTGCCGCTTTTCTGATCGAGTGGATCGATTGAGTAATTCCAGGCTTTGGCTTTCCGAGAAGGTATTTAGATTGAGCGGATGCTTTTTATCAACCTCAGCAGCAAAATCAGGACCCAGTTCCCACTGTTTTAGTAATTCTTGGTTGATATACTGTTTGTTTACCTCGTAGCCTTTTTGATCGGTTTTTTTGAAAAAAGTAATTCTGAAAACTTCAGTTTCCAAACCGGGCGTAAGTCCCTGGTAGAGATCTTCTTTTTTTATTTCAGCTGGTTTAGGAGCCTGAAACACCCGGGGCGCAAGAATCTGCATATCTTCGAGTCTGCCTTTTAGTTCCAGTTTCACTTCGCTGATAGCAGATTTCACGAGCCCCATGTTCAAATCCATGACGAACAGCTTCTTATCTTCAGAGAATGTGTCGTAAGCGAAATAGAAAAACAGGGCGAGTGCCGAAACCAAAATGCCAAGCAAAACAGAAAGAAACTTATAGCGTAGAGGGACTGTCAGCTTCACCCTTAGACTCCTAATCCCACTTATCGGAAAAGTTTGACTGTTGCCTGAACCGTTGCGGGATTGATGTTGCGGGATTGAACGGGCAACGATGTTCAGGCCGGGAAATCACTTTGCGTCGAAATTAGTTTCTTGGGACGGAGCGACTAAGCAATTGTCCGCTCGAAGCGCTAAATACCATTTGGGAAGAGTCTTGCCGACTGTGGACTATATAGGCTGGCTCAGGCTCGTTCGCTGTGAAAATAATTGTGGAGCCCACTGAGAGATTTGCTGGAGAGTGGCCTAACAGGAGGGCGGCTTCCTGGATGACTTCTTGAGGCGGCAAGAGATTCTGATGTAATTCAATTTTGGCAAAGGGTCGGTAGCGGTTGTCCACGCTGGTAATTTGGCCGTTGGAAGGATCCACTTCAATGGTAAGTCCTACTCCACTTATCCATACATTATCTTGATACACACTAAAATGGACGTGTGTTGACAAGGGTGTTCTTCGCAATTCGGGTCTCAGCTCATGGTAACTTTGGATGTTGAAGTCCTCTCTGTGTGCTTGCAAGTATTGCTCGGCTATCTGCATCGGTGAAAAGGGATCAACGGTTTTGTGTTCGGTTGTCAGGCCAGCCAGTGGTCTAGCCTGTGGTATTGCCAATGCAAGTTTTGCCGACGTTTTGACTGAACTGGTTTTAGTGGGCGCTTTTCGTTGCTCTGTCTGAACCACGCGATCTAGCTCATTCATTAAAATGAGCATTCCGATCATCAGCGCTGTACTCCAATAGAGTTTCTTCATGGACTGATTTCCCCCCGGATTTGTGTTAATGGACCGTTCTCAGGTTGTGCGAGAAGGACAAACGGGATTTTTTCGCCGGGGCTCATTCTATCCAGGCGAGCAGAAATGGAAAAATCGATACTCATGGATTTCACACCGTTTCCTACGGTAATCGATTGCCTGGAGGCCAAATCTCCATAGGCTTGCTCCGGGATAAGCGGGATAAGCTTGGAAGAAGCTTGCACCCTCACTCGGACATTGCGGGCATCCTTTAGGTTAGGGTTTTCGAGCCGAAATGCGAAACGGACTTCGGTTCCGTTTTGGAATGGGGCTGAGTGGTATTGTCCCCCCGTTTGGATAAACCCACGTGCCCGCACCTGACTTAAAATCAGAGGTTGAGAAAGGTTACTGATATCAGTATCGAACCCTCTTCTTTCAAAAGCATTCCGGATGGAAACCGTGTGGTTTCCGCAATGCAATCTTTCATCTGCCGTCACCAATGCTCGATAGAATTCGCTAATTGAAGCATTCGTGGACAGCAAGCTTGCTGCGGAGAACATCAGTCGATCCGCGAATACGGCTCCGCCCTTTTTATCTTCATTTTCAAATTGAGTGCGGATTTCAAAAAGTGCACGGCTAAGCCACGAACCGACCTCATATCTTCCTGGTTTTTTCCCGGTTCCATCGGCAACTGCAACCGCTCGAAAATCAAGCGCATCACCCGGTTTGTCGATTGCCGAGCGTATAGGAGAACCCGCCCGAATAGTTGCATCATTTCTTGCGACCCATTCACCGATTTCAGGCCCATCAAAAGTGGCAGCGAAATAATCCGCGAAGCCTTCATTAATCGCCGCCCCTTCACTCTCTGCGCCCAAAGTCCCGTTCAAATCACAGGCAAATTCTTTGCAAGTCTGATCCAGAAGGAAATGACCTAATTCATGTCGAATAGCATCCCCGTCCTCAGCAACCGGAAACGAAGAATTTCCCATGAAGCGAAGCAGACGCGGGCTTTGCGGGTCAAAATAATTGGCTTCGTAGAAAGCGTTCACATCAATACGCTCGCCATTTTCACTGCGGACAAGAGTAAAAAGTGGACGATTCTTGTTGAGGGAAAAGCCAAGAGTCTCATAGTATTTGGTTGCAGCCGTAACAAGAAGGTAGGCCAATACTTCCGAGTAATGGACATCTCCAACCCGGAAAGAATAAACACCTCTTGAATCGGGTTTCGCAAGCCCTTCCAGGCTGTCGTTAACTTGACGAACGCGTACTCTAAGAAAGGAGTTATCGAGGATGGCCCCAGTGAGATCGGGCAGGCGAAATAACTGCGCTTGGTCGACAAGCTTGGGGTCAGAGGCAAGAACCGTTGTTAGGCCGGTTGCATTTATCGGGTTAGGGATTAAGAGCGGAGCCGGCGGCCCGGAAAAACCTCTCAATTTCTTTATCGCAACAGCCTTCTCCATATCTATGCTCGGTCCAGTACAATCACTATCGCGGGAACAGGCGAAGGTCAGAGAAGCAATTAGAATCGCAGTTGCAATATCAGCCAGAATTCTATGCTGTCGAATCAACATCGGTGTTTCTCTTGAAGTCGTGTCAAAGTACTAAACAGTTTTTCTACTAGTTAAATGTGCAAAGGGGATGCCGGAGGTAACCAACAATTTTGCGATTTGCAGGCTGGGAGATCCACTGTCTTAGAAGAAGTTTTTAAATAAAAAGGGCCAAGGAGTACAGCAAACGCTTGGCAGGCCTAGAATAAATAATGGCTTAGCGAACTTATGCTGACTGTCTAAAAAGCAAGCACCATTGACTACGCGGTAGACGAAAATCCGGGAACAGGGTCTTTCTGGGAAAACGGGGTGAACAATCTGACGGTAGTTAGCAAACCGCTCGTGCCGTTATGCGGGTGGAGGTCTGATTTTCCGAACCTGATAGGAAATGAGTCCTAGACCTTCAAGCTCATTTTGAAATACGTACGCTTTGACTGTTTTGAAGGCAGCACCCCATTCCACAAGCCGGCTATAACATAAATAGCGCCAGAACTTTCCAAAGGGATTGGATTTGGAAGCCCCTGTCACCTTCAGTGCAACGGTTCCTGCAAAGGCTCGCAGGAACGCCTGGAAAGATTCTCGCCTTTTGGCTCGAATGACAAAGTGTAAATGTGAACCTGCGTTGGCGAATTGATAAACGCGCACTTCATGCCTGTGACTAAGCTTGCTTAAACAGGCTCGGATAAAACACGCATGGGATTTTTGAAGAAGTGAGAGCGGACCTTTGGCGACATCCGAGCGAAGCACAAGGTGCATGGCCTTCTTTCGTGAAAAGGGCCTTCGACCTTTCTGGTGCCCTACGGAAAGGCTTCCTCCATGTTCTGACACCAGCATCTTATCGTCGATTAGTTTTAACTGTCCTCGCCAGCACATAGTATATCTCTAGCAATTTATCGACGGTGAGGCAATGGTATTTCGTCGATAATAGAGGAGCTTGAGGGCGCTTGCTCAGAAACCTTTGAAAGCCTTCCCACTTTGTTGCTAGGTCCTGGTGTCCGGCCTGAAAAAGCGCCATAAAGGCATTCGATGTATCCTCCAGCGGGTGATCTGGAGTTTGTCTTGTTTACAAAGTCATTGCCTGTTTTGTCTTTGCCCGATCCGAAGTGAACTCCCAACTGTCTTAGATTTACTGCCGACGTAGTAATGGTTTTTTTAAAAAACAAAAGATTTAAGAGTTTATTTAC